>JBNMOV010000132.1:0-10687 GCA_051275765.1 Maribacter sp.
CAATAACAGTTTTTCCTTGTCGTACACCAAAATTGTAACAAGCATCTATAACATGCTGTGCAGTATGTGGCGTTTTTACGATTTCTAATAAGGGCATTTTAGGTACAGGAGAAAAATAGTGCATCCCGATAACTTGTTCTGGACGCTTGGCGTGTTCTGCCATTTCTGTAACGGAAAGTGCAGAAGTATTCGTCGCAATAATCACATCATCCTTACAATGTTTTTGGATGTCATCGATGATAATTTTTTTCAAAGACATTTTTTCCAAAACGGCTTCTATAACGATGTCTGTATTTTGAAAATTCTCATACGTGAGCTGTCCATGTATTTTACCAATAGTGGTTTCAGCATCGACTTTTGAAAGGGTTTTGTATTTAATTTTCTTTTTCAATCCTTTCCAAATATCTTTTCTCGCTTTAGCGATTCCTTCTGGTGCAATGTCTTTTAAAATAACATCTATTCCATTTTTAACACTTACCTCCGTGATTCCTGCTCCCATGAATCCAGCTCCAATCATTCCCAAAGTTTGGAGTTCTTTTTCAGGTTTATTGTGCTTTTTATTCTCTGTCATAATATAGAACAAGGAACGAAGTCCAGCACTGGCTGGCGTAAGCATCAGTTTTTCGAAATGCTCTAATTCTTTTTCATATCCTGCTTGGATTCCTTTACTATAACCTGTTTCTACACAGTCAATTATTGCAGGAACAGCTGGATAATTTCCTTGTGTTTGTTTGGCTGCCATTTTTTTGGCTTGCTTGAAAACGATGTTTCTACCAAAAGAAGTACCATCCAAAATCTTATCCTTTAACGCGACTTTTTGCTTTCTTTCTAATGGCTTTTTCATCATCCTTCTAGCCATGATCTTGGCAGCGTGAAGTAGTTTATTTTCATCGACTACTTCATCTACTAATCCCATTTTTCTGGCTTGGTAAGCAAAGATATTTTTACCCGTCAACATCATGTCGAGTGATTTTTGCAAACCTATTCTTCTTGGCAATCTCTGCGTTCCTCCTCCTCCAGGAAGAATACCTAGTTTCACTTCTGGAAGTGCCAATTTAGTCGTCGCTGAATTAGAAACTATCCTCGCATGACAAGCTAAAGCTATCTCTAATCCTAAGCCTACACAATTGCCATGAATAGCGGCAATAATTGGCTTTTTCTGCTGCTCTACTTTATCTAATATCTGATGTCCCTTTTTTTGGAAAGGACGAAATTCTCCTTCTTTTTCTATCTCAAATGCCTTGATATCAGCACCTGCGATAAAATCTTTGAGTTCAGAAATCATAATGACTGCCTTGATAGAATCATCGCCTAGCATTTCGTTGAACATGCTATCCATTATACCTATCAAATCTGGAGATACAATATTAATACCATCCCTTTTATTGTTCATCCAAACGGTAGCTATACCATCTTGGTCTTTTTCTACTCTGAAAAAATCTGCTCGTTTCATTTTATTTAATTTATTGAAAATTAAAAAAACATACCCCCATTTTTAGTTTCCAATTTCCAATTTCTAATATCTCTTAATAAGCATTGCATGACCATGAGCACCTGCGGCACAAGCTGCAAGAACTCCTAATTTTCCATTTTCGTGAATTAATCTATTCGCAGTTGTTGTTAATAATCTGCCGCCAGTTGCACCAAATGGATGACCAATAGATAATGAACCACCCCAAAGATTGAATTTATCCATAGGAACTTGTCCTAATGCTTTTTCTCTTCCTAGATTTTTCTTAGAGAAATCATCATCTGCCAATGCCGTAAGATTAGCTAAGATTTGTCCAGCAAATGCTTCGTGGAATTCTATCACATCTACATCATCGAAAGTGAGATTATTCCTTTTAAATAATTTAGAAACAGCATAAGCTGGTCCTAGTAATAATTCATTTTCTAGGTTTTGTCCAGTGAATACGAAATCTACGATTTCTGCCTTAGGAGTCAATCCTAATTCCTTTGCTTTTTCTTCACTCATCAATAAAACAGCACTTGCTCCATCTGATAAAAAAGAAGAATTAGCAGCGGTCAATGTTCCAAATTTCTTATCGAAGGCTGGACGTAATTTACTCACTTTTTCTATCGTAGAATTTCCTCTTACGCCATTATCCATTTCTACTGATTGGAATTTAGGTGGCATAGCTACAGCTGTAACTTCTTTACCTAAATGTCCATCTTCCCATGCTTTGGCAGCGAGTTGATGAGAACGAACAGCAAATGCGTCTTGATCTTCCCGCTTCACAGCAAAACGTGCAGCCATGATATCGCAATCTACCCCCATTACTCTATTGGTAGAGTATTCAGCTACTTTTGGTCTGTCTGGAGCGAAATCTGAAGGACGCAAAGTCATAGCAAATTTGATCATATCGCCCATACCTTTCAACTTCTGTGCGTTGAAAAGCTTTTTCTGCATCTTTTTCTTAAAAGTAATCGGCGTATCTGAGGTATTATCTACTCCTCCTGCGATGACGATATCTGCTTGTCCAGTCATGATTTCAAGGCAAGCTGTAGAAATAGCTCTATTCGCAGAAATACAAGCTTGTGCCACTGTATGACAAGGTGCTGATTCTGGAATTCCTGCTGAAATGGCAGATTCACGAGCGACATTGCTGGTCTTGAGATTGGAAATAACTGATCCCATGATGACTTGATCGATATGCTTAGGATCGATTCCTGTCCTTGCTAATAAACCTTGGATAGCTTGCTGACCTAATTGGTAAGACATGAGATCCATGTATGCTCCTCCGGATTTGAGGAATGGCGTTCTATTTCCGTCTATGACGACTACTTTTTTCATAATGCTTGTAAAGTTAGGAGACTTAATAGGTTTGGAATATTTTGTAAAATCTGTGGGTTTGGATTTTATAAATTATAAGATCCACTCTCATAAACATACTCCGCAATATCTCTACGAAACTGCTTCGTATTAATATCATAAGGACGAGCAAGTATCTTTACCACTCTTTTCAGATTTTTCTTTTCTGAACCTGTAGCAAAAGCATTAATAGATTCGTCTGCTGCTTTTCTCACAATATCCAATGATTCGTATAAATATACTTGCAATGCTTTTTTACGAATAGCTAAATCCTTGCCTTTATGTATGCCTTGCTTTTCTAATTTCTGCACTTTTAATAAAGTAGATTCTGCGATATATGCTTCTGCTAAAATATCTGAGAAATTCATTACAATTTCTTGCTCATCTACCATCTTTTCTTTCAGCTTCTGACCAGCTTTTCCAGAAAGTGTCATGAATAAAACCTTTAGGTTTTTCACGATTCTTTCTTCTTGATTCCAGCCATCATTCGACTTAAAAGGCAATACTTGCTTAAAGATATAAGATGGAATTTTCTTTCCTGCTCCTACTAAATCTACTTCCTTCGTTTTGATAGCACGCTTCGTTAATTCTGCTAAAGAAAGCATTCGATTGATTTCATTCGTACCTTCATAGATACGCGTGATACGAGAATCACGATAGCCCATTTCTATGCCCAATTCAGCAGAATATCCCATCCCTCCATGAATCTGCAAACATTCATCGATACAGTAATCCAGATTTTCTGAACATTTTACTTTCAAAATAGAACATTCTACTGCATATTCACGAATCGCTCCTAGTTTAGATTCGTTTTGCGTTTTGCCTTCGTGTAGGAATTGCTCTGTTTTCAGATTGATATTATGACCAGTTCTATATACTGCCGCTTCTCCTGCGAAAGTCAATACAGCCATTTGTCCAATCTTGTGCTTCATCGCTCCAAAATTGGCAATTGCTGTTTGAAATTGTTCTCTTTGAAGAGCGTATTCTACAGATTGATTGACACTCAGTTTACAGCCACCTACTGCTCCTGATGCCAATTTTATTCTTCCTGTATTCAGAATATTCAAAGCGATTTTGAAACCACCATTTCTATCTCCTAATAGGTTCTCTTTAGGAACTGAACAGTTTTCAAAAAACACTTGTACAGTAGATGAACCCTTGATTCCTAATTTCCTTTCTTCTGCTCCTAATGTAATTCCTCCAAATCCTTTTTCTACGATAAATGCAGATAAATTTTTGTCATCATCTATACGTGCAAATACGATGAAGATATCTGCAAATCCGCCATTCGTGATCCACATTTTCTGACCATTGATATGGTAATGTGTTCCTGCTTCATTAAGTATAGCGGAAGTTTTACCTGAATTGGCATCTGAACCAGAACGAGGTTCTGTCAAACAATAAGAAGCTTTGAGTTCGCCAGTAGCAATGCCTGGTAAGTACTTTTCTTTTTGCTCTTTCGTACCATAATATACGATAGGCAATGAACCAATAGAAGTCTGAGCTCCAATCGTAGTAGCAAATGAAAAACCAGGTGCGACTGCTTCTGCGAATAAACAACTGGTATTGAAATCCAAATCTATACCACCATACTCTTCTCCAATCGATACGCCACAAAGTCCTAATTCCCCTGCTTTTTCTAATAATTGAACGATTTCTTCCTTATCCTTAGTAATTTCAAATTCACGTCCACGACTTTGAATAACATCCATGATTTCCTTCTTGCAGAAATCCTGCACCATATCATGAATCATTCTTTGTTCTTCATTGAATTCTTCTGAAATGAAAATATTTTCTGGTTTTTCGTCCTGAATAAGGAAAGAACAGCCAGGCTGAGCAATGCGTTCTGGTGCTGGATGTTGAGTCTTATTTTGAACAGTTTTGGTATCAGTAGTCGTGATCATCATTTCATTTTTATACCGCTAAGAATAATGTCAATTCATCTTGACAATGCAAAGGTACAATGAAACGAGAGTAAAAAAATAGCCTTGAACGCCAAATGATATACTTTGTCGTTTAGAGATTCACTACTGATGCCACATTGATGATAAACTACTGAGAGTAGAAACAGCACTATCATAATAAAAATGATTAGTATTATTCGAAATCCCCATCAACAACTCCTTCGCTTTTTCTTCATCCCCCGCCTTCAAATAAGACAAAGCCAAATACCATTCTGTAGGTTCTTGAAATTGTGGCAGCTTAGTATTTTGTGCTATTTCAAAAGCAGCAATTGCTTTTTCTGCTTCATTTTGAGATAGATAAGCATTCCCTAAATAAAATTGAGTTTCAGCATATAATCCATTTGCAACTGGCACTTTTTCAAAAGCAGCAACAGCCACAGCGAAATCCTTTTTTTGATAGGACAAAATACCTTGCGTATAAAAATTATCATCATTTTCTCCTAGCAAAACACCAGCATCATAAGGCACAAAATTATTACTGGCGATTCCTTCGTTGCTATATTCGTTAGACATAAACCATGTAGTTCCTATGATGACCAATAATAATATACTGGCTGCCATCGCTACTAATCTGAATATTTTAGGCGATTTCTTTTGTATAGAAACGATTTTAGTTTTTTGTTGTCTAATGCTGCCTATCCTATTTTTTAATTCCTGTGCAGCAGCAAGAGCCAATACTCGTTCAGCTACAGGATACAGTTCTACTTGTTCCTTTAGCTCACTGGATTCATTCATTGCCTTTTTGAATTCAGTATTAGTAGGCTCGTCTAGTTTGCCCTTTAGATAACCTTCTATATGTTCGAAATGATCTTTCATTTTTTTTAGATTTTAAGATGCTGAGATATTGAGATTTTAAGATAAGAGATTCTAAGTTTTTTTTAATCTCAATATCTTGCCATCTTAGTATCTCAATATCTCTATTAATTCTGGTTTTTCCTTTACTAGCTTAATTAGGTTTTTCATACACTGGTATTTCTTTTTCCTAACTACGCCTTCGCTTTTGTATCCTACTTTTCCTGCTATTTCTTTCATAGAATAATTCAGTTTCCACAGCATCAATACCTTTTTACACATCTCTCCTAGTCTAGACAATACATCTTCCAATATATTTTTCTTCTCCTCATCTATCAAGTAATATTCTGGTGTTTGATAATCCACTTCTTCCACCTTCATTATATTCGATTCCTCTCTGTGCCTAATTTCCTTATTTAGTTTCTTCAGCCAAATATTCCTACATATCCCAAAAAGATAACCTTTTATAGAACCTTCGCCCTTGTAATTCCCCTTACGAATATTCATGATCAAATGCACGACTCCTTCTTGAAAAACATCTTCTATCATCTCCTTAGTTCCAGACCTTGATCTAATATACTTCTGGACATCTTCCATGATTCCACTTCTATCATATAGATAGTTAATGGCTTGTTCCATCGAAGTATCATTTTTAAGAATGGATGATATGATATGAGCATCCGTAAATACCTGCTTCATTTATTAGTGCTTTTGATTCGCCAAAACGTTACTGAAAATAATAAAATAAAATAAAATCTTTTTTGTGGTAACGTTTTCTGTGACACAAGATACCTAAGGTTGAAATTCATATTCAACAATTTTTGAATTAAAAACTAAATATCATGAAAAAATCAACATTATCAATCATTAGTTTATTTATACTTATTACAATAGGGCATTCTCAAATCGTTCATCATAAGTCATATGAACTCCTTGCAGATTCCCGTGGGACAGGAATCGACCAATCTTTTTCAACTGGCGGTTTCGTTCATAGTGCTATTTATAATCCTCAATCTGTTAATAATAATGTAGGACCTATTGCTAATCCTATGTTATTGGATCGTGCTGCTATCATCTTATCTGATTTGGATTTGAATCTGATGATGATTACAGAATTCGTAGGATTGACAGAAACCAGTTCTGCACACTTCGAAATAAAATTGTATGATGTACAAGAAATTCCAACAGGAGGTTTTATAGCTGTTGGTAGTCTTGCAGATCATTCTACTGGTTTTGCTATTCCTAAGGCATTGGTTATCCGTTTAGATGCTACGATGTCTGTTATGTGGTCATATACTTATCTTATACATGGCGAGCTGAAAGCTGTAACTAATACAGGAGATAACACAGGATTTATCGTAGCAGGTTACTCTACACCTAGTATGACCAGTACATTCCAAACTGCACGTCTTATAAGAATAGATAATGCAGGATTCCCTATTTGGTCTTCTCAGCCTATGTTCTCAGCAGGTTCTGGACAATCCATTTATAATGACATCGTACGAGATAACGAAGATAGCAATAAATATTATGCAGCAGGTTCTTGTTTGCAAGGCTATAGTGCTAGTGGTTCATTGATTGCCTCTGAAGTTTTGGTCACAGCACTAGATGAAAATGTGAGTGTTTCCATGCCTCCACACACAAGCAAATGGATAGGAAGACCTACTCCAGCAGGATATGTAATTGCAGAAGAAGGCGAAGCTATTGATGTAGGTTTTCAAGGAGCACTAGTAGTAGCAGGTAGAACTTATTATGAAAATGTAACTACTATTCCTTTCGCTACTGATTCAGATGCTTTAGTAATAGGATTAGATAAGTTCTCCCTTTTTATCAATTGGGCGAATGAATACTCTATGTTGAGTCCTAATAATCTTACCATGGAAAAAGCAACTACTCTAGATATAGATGCTACATCAGAAATAAATGTAGGTGGAAATAAAGATGATGAATCTTTCATTATTAAGTTAGACTTATTTGGAGGAGCATTGCTCGACCACAGATTGATTGACCATGGAACAAAGAACAAACTCAGCGATATGACAAGAAGTCCTGATGGATATACAACCACAGGTGATATATATGATACAGGTTCAGGAAGTCTCGAAAATGTATATAGCTATGAGCAAGAATTCAGTGCAAACGATTCTTGTAGTTTCCCTGCTGATCCTTTTGTTCGTAATATCATCCTAGATGGTGTTAATTTGAATACTGAATATATTTATGATATTCCTGTAGAAAATCCTCAATTATATGCAACTGATATCAATTATGACCAGTATGTAATATGTGAAAGTGACACCTTGACTCCAGTGGATTTACCTTGTACATGGGAAACGATAGCTTATTCTTCATTCGAGCCAGGATGGCATGTATGGAATGATGGAGGAATGAATGCAAGAAGAAATATAGCTGATGCAGCTTATGCAGAAGCAGGTAACTATTGTATTAGATTGAGAGGAAAGACAGCTTCTGCTAAAATGACTTCAGATGTATTTGACTTGACTAACTACGAAGAAATTAAAATCAGATTTTCATATATCACTCGATTCCATACTAATACTTGGGATGATTTGTACCTTGAAATGTCTGATGATGGAGGAACAACATTCTCTATATTGAAAAAATGGAGATACGTGGTTGATTATGATAATGACATCAGAGAAACTGCCCATTGGAATATCACTGGTCCATTCACTCCTACTACTGTATTCAGAATCAGATCTCATGCTTCTAATAATTGGGATAAGGTTTATATTGATAATGTGAAGATAAGAGGATGTAGAACTGCTGGAACTCGACTGGCTGCTCCAAACCAAGAAAACCTAGAATTATCTACTATTGAGGAAGGCATGACTAGAGAAGATCCTCAAGAAGAAGGTTTAACTAAAAAGTTAGATAAAAAAGGAAGTGATGCATCATTATTAGTGAGTAATGTATATCCAAACCCTACTCGAGATAAAATCAATCTAGCATATGCCACTAAGGAAATTGCAGATGTCAATATCACGATAGCTGATGTAGCAGGAAAAATAGTTTTCAATAGACAAATCAATAATACTCAAGGAAACCAAATGGAGATTATTGATGTAACCAAGTTTCATGGTGGATACTATATGATCATCATTGAAAGTGGAGAGAATAGAGAAGTTCAGAAATTTGTAAAACTTTAGAATACCTTGAGAATAAGAGGTAGCAAATTTGAATATTCAGTTAAAATATTGTTCTCGAGCATTAACTTGGAGGGTTTTCCCTCCAAGTTTTTACTCGTTTAGGATCATACTATTATATTACTACAAGTAGGAATATGTTTGTATTAGTGTAATTTATCCTTATTTTTAGGTAAGAAAACCGTCAAGATGATGAAAAACAGTATCACAGTTTTATATTTTAGAATAAGTATTGTCTTATTTTTAATACTAATAAGTCAAGGAATATCTGCTCAGATTTACAATCTTAAATTTGAGGAAATCAATACTAGCAGTCCAGGATTTGAAGTGGAAGTCTATATCAATGGCTCCAATGCTTTCAAAATAGCCACGAGCAATCTTGTCTTTACTTATGCAGATAGTGTTGTAGTGAATCCTAGCTTGATTTCTGATGAATTAGAAAACAACTATACGATAGAAGTAGATGAAAAATCTACTAAAAAAGTAGATTTCAATCTAGTTTATAACGACATACACGATCCTACTTCTGGATTCGAGATAGATACTGCTCCAGCTTGGACGAAATTGGGGACTATAAAATTCGATGTAGTTCTTTCAGGAAGTACAGCTGTCCTTGATTGGTTGGAATCTAGTAAATCTGAAACCGTCATTTATAATACTGCTGGAGCAAGGCTTTCTTCTGGAACATTAAATAATATTTTTTCTGCTACTACACTTCCTTTGGAACTTACCTCATTTGATGCTCGTCCAGATAACAAAGATGTAATATTGGATTGGACAACTGCTTATGAAGAAAACTTCGAAGGTTTTAATATCGAACGTTCTTTGGATGGTGAAACATTCTTTGAAATTGGTACTCAAAAAAGCTTAGGAAATTCTACTTCTATAACTGAATACAAATGGGTAGATGAAAATGTACCATCTGTTAGCCAACTTTATTATCGACTAAAGATGATAGACTTGGATGGTTTATTTGAATACTCTAAGATAGAAGTTGTCAATTTTGAATATGCTCATTTTTCTTCATTGGATATATCCCCTAATCCAATGAAGTATTCTACTCAGATTTCTTTCCATTCTTCTAATAAGGCAAAAGTAAGCCTATCTATTTCAGATATGAGTGGCAAAATATTGCAACGAAAAGAATATGCGATACAAGAAGGAAATAATGATATACGCTATGAAGTAACTGGCATTCCTAATGGACAATATTTATTCACTTTCGAAATGAAAGGACAAAAAGTGTCTAGAGCAATTATCATTTTAGAATAAATCAGAAATAACTAAGAACGAACTGAATTATATTCCTTTATCCCTCACACAAACCTACTTCTTATGAAGTCAATATATCAAATCATACTTATAATCATTATTGGAATATCCTTTTGTCACCAAAGCATCTCACAAGTTTCACAACAGGATTCCATAGCATTGGTAGAACTATACAATTTAACTAATGGACCTGAATGGACAAATAATACTAATTGGCTTACTATCAACCCTATATACACTTGGTATGGCATCGAATTATCCCCTACTAGTAATAATGTAGCCAAAATTGAACTCCCTAATAACAACCTACAAAATGCCATTCCTAATAGCATCATCAGTATATTCACCATAGATGTAATAGATGTAAGCAATAACCAAATCGAAGATTTACCTTACTTAGGAGGAGGAATAGATCCTACTTATATTGATGTAAGAAATAATCGACTGACCTTTGAGGATCTTGAAATTAATACCTCCATTTCATATCCTTTATTGGTAGATCCACAACAGCAAATTGGTAATGATACCATTGTAAATAAAGCAATAGGACAATCTTATATACTGGATGTAGATGTAGCTGGTTTCTCTAATACATATACTTGGTTTAAGGATAATGTACAAATCACTACACCTTCTTCAAGTAGTTCTTTGCCATTGACTAATTTAGTCACGACCAATTC
>JBNMOV010000133.1:0-10659 GCA_051275765.1 Maribacter sp.
AAAAACACAAAAAATAGTTACGTAGCTACGGCTATGCAACGATTTTTTGAATTCTTTAGAAGAAAAAATTACTACCCATTCTGGCTCATGTTATTAAATACGTTTCACTTATTATAGTTTTAGAATTGACATTTACTTTATTCTTACATCCAGAAGCTGCTGTCCGTCTAAATATCCTTTTAGATGATCGCCAATAACTACTGGACCTACTCCTGCTGGTGTGCCAGTATAAATCAAATCTCCTAATTTAAGCGTAAACATTGTTGAGATGTAAGAAATCAGTGTAGCAAAGTCAAAAATCATATCTTCTGAATTTCCTACTTGAACCATTTCTCCATTTTTTTCTAATGTAAAAGGGATATTCTTATCTTTCCAATCTGCATATGGCACAAAACTTCCTAGGACTGCAGATTGATCGAATGCCTTAGCAATTTCCCAAGGATGTCCCTTTTTTTTACATTCAGCCTGAACGTCTCTGGCTGTAAAATCTATCCCCAAACCAACTTCTTCTATATACTTGTATGCAAAACGAGGTTCGATGTGCTTCCCTACCCTTCCTATTTTTAATACCACTTCGCATTCATAGTGAATATTTTGACTGAATTCTGGATAAAAGAAAGGTCTTTTCTTAATCAATAATGCCGTATCTGGCTTCATGAATAATAAAGGCTTCTTAGGAATAGGGTTATTCAGTTCCTTGGCGTGATCTACGTAGTTTCTTCCAATACAAAATATCTTCATGCTAATTAGTTCAATTTATCAATGTCTGAAAAAGAAATCTGATTTACTATCATAACATAACCCGCTAAATCAGATTCTTTACTCTTTAGGATCATTTCACTCTTCACTTCTTCTAATAAATCACAATATGCCACTTTTATAGAATTAGAATAAATTTTCCTTTCCTTTTTATCGTAAACAGAATATAATGGCAAATGAAATTGCAATTCTACGCTATCTTTTTCATTACAAATGTAATCTGTATTCCAATTCAGAATTGTTTCGCTTTGATTAAATACTAATGAGCAAATTTTTTCATCATAAAAAATGTCATGAAAATAATCAGATTTAAAATTTGTAAAATCCCATGGATTAGGATTAAAGCCTAATAATTCTGTTATTTCTACAGAAGTAGTAACAGAATGAAAAGGACAAAAAGTAGTTTGTCCTAAACCTGTTCCACAATCAAATTGGAGTGTTTTTTCTTCATTTTTCAATGGCGATGAAAGTTTGTATAAATATGGTAATATTGAAGTAACCTCTTCCTTAAAACCTCCATCAAATAAACCATATCCTCTTCCATCATATCTATAGTGAGTAAAATATTGGCAACCAAAACCATTATTCCTTACATTGAATGACAAGGTACTATCATTCGTCCATTCCACTGAATAATGATAATTTAAAAGAGTATCCGGATCATTAGCTTGAATGGATTTCAATTTATAAACTCCTTTATTCATATCATCTACTAAGCCACTAATAAAGTAGCCTCTAAATACATACATTTCAATAATGAGTACACCAAGGATAAATATGGATAAGTAAACAAGATATTTTACTTTTTTCATGAAGTGTTTTTTGTACTAAAGATAAGGTTCTTTTAGTGAGTAACACCCTTCACATTAAATACCTTAATAATACCACTTTGAGCTTTCTATACTTATGTCATTCTATTAACAAAATTAACATTTATTTACCGCTTATGGGCATGATATTGGCTGCCTTTGTATCGACCTTATTTTTTTATTATTACTAATTATACATTATTATGAGAATTGCAAAATCAATTCATTTTTTAGTCATTGGACTTTTAGTTATTTTATCTTCATGTGCTTCTGAAGAAGCATTTAGAAGTGCGGCGGCAGGTGTTGAAGCAGATGGTCCTGCTATTGAAATTAGCGACGCTACTCAATCTTACGAGTATGTAGCTTCAGAACTATGGATCTACTTTGAAACATTTGAGAAAGAAGCAAAGCAAAGAGATTTATTTGTCGATTTAAAAGGTGGTGATATTCATCTTAATTTTGAAAATATCGTAGGCAATCAAACTGGATACACTGTTTTTGATCCTGCTAAATCAATCACTTTTCTTACGTTGAACAAAAATGTATGGAATACTGCTGATTCTTCTTTCAGAGAGTTAATCATGTTTCATCATTTAGGACTGATTAAGCTAGGAAAAACTTATAATAATGACAGTACTGTAAACGGTATTTGTGAAAGCATACTTCGTGAAGATATAGCTACCTGTGCAGATAATTATAATACCAATACAAGAGAAGCTTATTTGGATGAGTTATTTGGTAATTAATTTATTCTGTTTCCAAATTAATAAAGAGCATTCTACTAAGTAGAATGCTCTTTTCTATTTTAGAACGTAGGCAATAAATAATCTCAGTAGAACTTTTCTTACCTTCGTGTAAAATTTAAACAAAATGAAAAGAGTTATCTTTTTACTAGCTGCGATCAGCATTATTTCATGCACCACTCCGCCATCAGAACCTATTGTTGAAACGCAACCATATACCTTAATAGGTGGGAGAACGATGGGTACAACCTACTCTGCCAAATTTGAAGGCGATAACCCTAAGGAAATCAATGATGCTTTGGATTCATTATTCCTTGAAATCAATATGGCAGTTTCTACTTATATTGATTCTTCCTCGATTTCTCAATTTAACCAAAATAGGGAAATGAAAACAAGCATGAAGGATGATAAACATCACTTCAGAATCAATTATTTAAAATCACGTGAGGTCTATATAAAAACAGATAGTTTGTTTGATCCAACGGTGATGCCTCTCGTCAATTACTGGGGTTTTGGATATGATGGTAAAGAGGAGATTACGGCAATTGATAAAAATGAGATCAAATCTATATTGGATTATGTAGGTTTCTGGAAAACAGCAGTATCTGCTGAAAAGACTGACTCTATTTATATCTTAATGAAGCTGAGACAAAAAACAGAATTAGATTTTTCTGGCATAGCCAAAGGATATGGATCAGACCAAGCAGGAAAATTATTAGAATCCAAAGGCATCAATAACTACCTCATAGAAATAGGTGGCGAAGTCTATACCAAAGGATTGAATGAAGCAGGGAAACCTTGGGTGATAGGTGTAAACACACCAAAGGAAGAAGCCAGAATCAATGAATTTGAAGCCTATGTAGGATTGTCTGGAAAGGGCATGGCAACATCTGGTAATTATAGAAATTATTACGAAATAGATGGAGAGAAATTTTCTCATACCATCAATCCAAAGACTGGTCTTCCGGAGCGTTCTAATCTTTTGAGTGCTACTATTATTGCAGATGATTGCATGACAGCAGATGCTTATGCGACGGCTTGTATGGTTGCAGGACTAGAAAAAGCCCTAGAAATCATAAATAATGATAATTCTTTGGAAGGATATTTTATTTTTGCAGATAAAAGCGGAACTTTGCAGTCCAAATCTACAGAAGGATTTAAACCATACCTTCTAGATTAAGTTTTTAAACCTAACCAAATCTTACCTTTTTATTGGATTCTATGAAAATCGAATACATGGATAATTAATATTATCTAGTAATTTTCGTGTATTGAGATATATGAATCTAACCATCTCTAAATCTAACAATCTATATTAAAATGTGCGGAATCGTAGCAGTATTTGATGTCAAAAACAATTCTGAAGAACTAAGACAACAAGTCTTAGAGATGTCTAAAAAAGCAAGACATAGAGGACCTGATTGGTCTGGTATTTTTTGTGGTGAAACAGCCATATTAGCTCATGAAAGATTATCCATCGTAGATCCAGCATCTGGTGGACAACCCTTATATAGCAAGGATGGTAATTTAGTGTTGGCTGTCAATGGAGAAATCTACAATCATCAGGAAATTCGTAAGCAATACAAAGATAAGTACGAATTTCAAACGAAATCTGATTGTGAAGTTATCCTAGCTCTTTATCAAGAAAAAGGCGTGGATTTTCTAGAAGATTTGAATGGTATTTTTGGTTTTGCTCTATATGACAAAGCTAATGATACTTATATGATTGGTCGTGATCATATGGGAATCATTCCATTGTACGAGGGATGGGATAAGGAAGGAAATCACTATGTAGCTTCTGAATTGAAATCTCTCGAAGGTATTTGTAATAAGATAGAGGTATTTTTGCCAGGACATTATTACCATAGTTCTGATGAAACAGCTACCAAATATTACACTCGTGACTGGATGGACTTCGAAAATGTGAAGGACAACGAAACCAATATCGAAGACTTGAATCAAGCATTGGAAGATGCTGTGGAGCGTCAATTGATGTCAGATGTACCTTATGGTGTTTTACTTTCTGGTGGATTGGATTCATCTGTTATTTCTGCTATTGCTAAAAAATATGCAGGAAGAAGAGTAGAATCCAAAGGATTAAAAGATGCTTGGTGGCCTCAATTACATTCATTTTCTGTAGGATTGGAAGGTTCTCCAGATTTGGCTGCTGCTCAAAAAGTAGCAGAACATATTGGAACGGTACACCATGAAATCAAATTCACGATACAGGAAGGATTAGATGCTATAAAGGATGTTATTTATCATTTGGAAACTTATGATGTAACGACAATTCGTGCCAGTACGCCAATGTATTTGATGGCTAGAGTAATCAAATCTATGGGTGTAAAAATGGTTTTATCTGGAGAAGGTGCTGATGAGCTTTTTGGTGGTTATTTATATTTCCACAAAGCTCCTAATGCAGAAGAATTCCATAAGGAAACGGTTCGTAAATTGGATAAGTTATACTTATACGATTGTAATCGTGCCAATAAATCTTTAGCTGCTTGGGGAGTCGAAGGTCGTGTTCCTTTCTTGGATAAAGAATTCATAGATGTAGCGATGCGTTTGAATCCAAAAGATAAGATGTCATTAGGTGGCAGAATGGAAAAGTGGGTATTGCGTAAGGCATTCGAAGATTATCTACCAGAAAGTGTAGCTTGGAGACAAAAAGAACAATTTTCTGATGGTGTAGGCTATAACTGGATCGATACTTTGAAAGAAGTCGTAGCAAAAGAAGTAACGGATGAAATGATGGAAAAATCACATTTCCGTTTCCCTATCAATCCACCTATGAACAAGGAAGAATATCACTATCGTACAATCTTTGAAGGTCATTTTCCTTCTGATTCTGCGGCATCGACTGTTCCTTCTGTTCCTTCAATTGCTTGTAGCACACCCATTGCATTGGAATGGGATGAGGCATTCAAAAATATGAACGAACCTAGTGGACGTGCGATTAAGGGCATCCATGATGATAGTTATTAATTTATTAATGATTGGAGTGCTTGATGATTGAAAAAACAATCGCATACCTTTTTTACAATCAAAAAAATGTAGAGACGCGATACTTCGCGACTTACCAAGCAAAATCACAAATCATTTATAATTAAAAAAATCCCTAATGCCTAGCATTGGGGATTTTTTGTTTTTTCTTATATGTCTTATGTATTTCAAAAAATACGCAATTAAAGACACATAAGTAACACATAAGATTTATCCACAAGTTAGCGTTTATTAGGAATTCTGAATATCTTTATAATTAAAAACATTTTTATGCGATTTTTATTTTCAATTATTTTGTTGTTTTCATAGACTTATTTATTAGGGAATGACGTAACTATTTATGTTTCTAATGATGGAAATGACGATAATTCTGGCACAGAATAATTTCCTTTTGCTACACTAGAAAAAGCGATAGAAATTAGTACAAATCACACCACTACTATTATTTTAAAAGAAGGTATTTATGAAACAAATAACACGATTAAAATAGATGAATTAAATAATATAAATATTACCACAAAAAATAATGAACAAGTCACTTTAACAGGAGGAAAAGAACTTAATTTATCAAAAATAAAATCAGTAAAAGGAACAGAATTTGAATCTATTTTTAATACCAATTTTATTGATCATATTTTTATGATCGATTTAAAAAAAGAAGGCATCACTGATTATGGAACATTAAAACCAGTAGGTTTCGCTCGTTCTTATCAAATAGCTCCAATGGAATTATTCATTAATAATGAACCCTGCCAACTTTCTCGTTTCCCTAATGATTCTACGATTTTAATTACAGATTTAATCAACGCTGGAAAATTTCCTAGAAACGAGGAAACCATAGCTAGAGGTGGCACGATAAAATACAATGATGTGTTTCCAAAAAATTGGAAGAACCTAGATAATGCTTGGATTGAAGGTTATTTTCATCATGGACATGCAATGGATGCTGTACAAGTAAAAGAATGGAATTTTGAAAATAAATCCATTTCAACTGTTCATCCGCATATTTATGGATTTGCTTCTGGACAGCCTTGGAATAGGTTTTATGCGTATAATATTCCAGAAGAACTCGATCAAGAAAAAAAGTATATATATATATAGAAAAAAAAGTATTTTATTTTTGGAATAAAAAAATAAAATAAAATCATTAGAAGTATCTTTATTAGAGAATCCTTTTTTTTCTATTACTCATTCAAGCAATATCCACATCTCTAATATTACTGGTTCTTTGACAAATGTCGTGGAAAGTTGCAGGTGGTCAAACACACTGCAACGGCAATTGCCTGATTTTCAAGCTCCACCATGTGAGGTGTTTGTTCACCTCACATCTTTTTTTACGACATTTGTCAAAGAACCATATTACTTTTCAAAGCATAAGAGGTACAGCTATTTATATGTCTAATAATAATTCCTATACTATTGATAATTGTACCTTTAAAAATATAGGATCATTAGCCATTTGGATGGGTAAAAAATTAGTAAAAGAACGTAAAGGTTTACTTGGAATATTAAGCAAAGATAAAAGCAGATATATCTTTAAAGAAAATAAATATGAAGCAGGAAAAAAAATACTATTTCTAATTGCAAAATATACAATACAGGAGCAGGAGGCATAAGGTTATCTGGAGGAAATAGGTTGACATTAGAAGAAGGAAATAATAAAATAATAAATTGTGAAATACATGATTTTAATCGAATAGAAAAATCATATCGACCTGCTGTAAAAATAGAAGGCGTTGGTAATATGATTTCCCATTGCAAAATATATAATGGCATTAATCAAGCTATTTTATTAAAAGGAAATAATCACATTATCGAGTATAATAATATTCATGATGTCTGCTTAAATATGGATGATGCAGGAGCATTATATTATGGCAGGAATCCATCAGAAAGAGGACATATTGTACGACATAATTACTTCCATCACATTGGCAATGAAAACGAATATCAAACCTCTGCCATTTATCATGATGATGGTGCTTGCGGTATGGAAGTATATGAAAATATATTTTTAAAAGCAGGTAGCATTGGTATTTTTATGGGAAGAGGAAGCGATAATTATTACCATAATGATCTTTTTCTAGATTGCTTAGTAGGCATACATATCGATGATAGACTCAATAATTGGGGTGCTAAATTCATTCCTATTATTAAAACACGACTAGAGGATATTAAATACGATAAACCACCCTACTCTACTCAATATCCTTCACTCGCCAACTATTGGAATGATACGCCAACACTTCCTAAAAGGAATACTTTTGAAAATAATGCCTTTTGTAGTATTGGAATGCTGTTTAGTGTAGGTAATAAATTATTAGACTGGAAAAACACGAATAGTTTGAGTAATGGCTATCCAAGCATCTGGAATGAGCAGATAAATAACAGGGATTTTACGCCAAATGATATGTATTTACCCTTGCCAGCCAAATGGGACGAAATCCAAAAGGATAGTATAGGAGTAGTTTCGGATTAATTGAGTAAATTCAACAATATCTTTACATCACTAAAAACCAAAACTATGAAAACTGGAGTCGCTACACTTGTCGCAGCAGTAATATTTTTCATTTGGAGTTTCCTCTCTTGGAGTATGTTAAACGTACACCAAGCAGAAGTTCAATATACTCCCAATCAAGACAGTATCATTTCAGCATTAAGCGAAAACATAAGCAAAACTGGATCATATATGATTCCACGATCTCCACCAGATGCTTCAGCAGAAGATGAAAAAGTCTTCATGGAAAATATGGCAGGAAATCCTTGGGCAAAAGTAGAATATCACCAATCCTACAATGTCAATATCCCTATGAATCTATTCAGAGGATTCGCTGTCAATCTTCTCGTAGCATATCTAACCGTATGGATATTAACTCAATTCAAAGAAAATAATTTCTTGACCACCTTTTTGGCTAGTTTGGCTGTAGGAGCTATCGCTTACCTCACTATTCCTTACACCAATAGTATTTGGTTTGAAGGAAATACGATGGGCTATATCGTGGATTGGATTGTGAGTTGGGGCTTAGTTGGAGCATGGCTAGGTTGGTGGCTAAATCGTTAATAGGCATATTTTACATTAGACATTATTACCTCTATCTGTAAACTACGCAGATAGAGGTTTTTTAATCCAAGCACATGCATTTTTTGAAATCACTTACAATCTTACTTCTTTTATCTCTTTCCTTCAACTTATCCGCAGAAAGTTATATCTATTTCCAAAATAATTCTTCCCTATCCTTTTCTGTCAATTCACAACAAACAGGATCTCATACTATGGATTCTGATGAATGGTGGGGAATGAACGGAGGAACGATAAGCCCTTGGCAATTAGAAACTAATGTACTTTGGTCTAATAGAAACGAAGGCATACACAATGGCACTGATTTCTTTCTTGCGACTACATTGACTTCTGGAAATGAAAGCATCCATTTGAAAATGAAACTAAATGGCAATTTTACAGGAAGCGATATGTGGCAATCCTTGGAAGGACCGGTATTCAATCAGCCTTGGTATAGAGATAGCAATTTTCATCAACAAACATTTGTACTCAATGGCAAAACAGTAACAGTAAAATACACCGCTTATACTACTGGAAGTTATGACGATATTCTTTTCGTTATTCAAGAACAGGATCCTTTCCCTGTGCCTACTGCTGATTTGGTAAATCCTTATGCTATCAATGTATTATCTTATAATATTTATATGCTTACACCACCTATTTCTTTCACAGCTCAAGACACAAGGGCAGAATATATTCATGAGCATGTGAGCGGATACGATGTACTTATTATCAACGAAGCATTTCACAATTCTGCGAGAAACACACTCACAGGATACCTTAATATGGAATATCCTTATTATACGGATGTAGTCGATGAATCTGGCAGTACAGAAGATGGTGGTGTGATTATTTATAGTCGCTGGCCTATCGAATATTCAGAAGACATTGTTTACTCGAATTGTGATGCAGAAGATTGCTTTGCAGCAAAGGGAGCCATGTATGTTCGAATTGATAAATTAGGTAATAAATACCATGTTTTTGGTACGCATACACAGGCTTGGGCAGATGCGGATAATGTCGCTACTCGCCAAGCACAAATGACACAGTTAAAGAATTTTGTAGATGCTAAAAACATTCCTACTACAGAAGCTGTCATTCTTGGTGGAGATTTTAATGTAGAAAAAACAGCAAATTATCTAAATGAGTATGGCCAAATGTTCACGATACTCAATACAGAAGAACCTATTTATCAAGGTCATCCATTTACTTACGATTATCTCGCAAGTGAATATGCAGATTCTCCTTTTCAGGAATATTTAGATTATGTGATGTATGAAAAATCGCACTCCGTTCCAGATATCCAAACCAATAAAGTCATCATTCTTCGTAGTATAGCTAATGATATGTGGGATTTATTTGATCTTTCTGACCATTTAGCCGTTCATGGACGATTTGAATTTCCTATTTCGCTTCCTTATGAATTAGCTAATTTTGAAGGCAAAATCATTGATAATCATAATTATATTAACTGGACTACAGCGAGCGAAACGAATACTAGGTTTTTTGAAATAGAACATTCTTTGGATGGCAATAATTTCAAAACATTAGAACAGGTAATTGCTGCTGAATATTCGACAACAGCGATTCATTATGATATTATTCATAGAAATCCACCAGCCTCCGTTAATTACTATCGACTTAGATCAGAAGATACAGATGGAACTGAATCTTATTCAGAAATATTAGTTTTAGATAATAATATCATTCAAAATACGGAAATTTCCATTTTTCCTAATCCTGCGTCAGCAGTACTTCATATTGATTGGAAAGAGTCGCAAAATAATGTTCGCATATCCATTTATAATTCATCATCACAACTTATTCAGCAATTGAATACGAACGTAAATACAATAGATATTTCTAATTATACGAATGGTCTATATTTTATTCGATTCGATGTGGATGGTAATAGTTGGACACAGATTTTTGTTAAGGGATAAATAGAAGGTAAAGGAACTAAATTCCAACTAAGACAGTATATAAGTGAAACGAATTCACTTAGGGGTATTGAATAAATAACTGTCCGTTTTGACGTCATTTTTTTGCACTATACTGCGTTGGCAAAAACCTTATTACGCTAAGGCGTAACGCAGCTTTTACCGCCTTGCTTAGCACAAAAATATCTTATCAATTCCAGACATTTATTTATTCGCCATCCCTAAGTAGTTAGTCAAGCTAATAGTGTCGGTTATATTTTTAGTGTAATTTTAGTCTGAACGAGGCGGAGGTTCACGATTTTAGCCATAGCTAAATGAGTGGTTCTCTAACGAAGTGCAGGCTAAAA
>JBNMOV010000134.1:0-10645 GCA_051275765.1 Maribacter sp.
CATATTTTTGCACTATGCTGCGTTGGCAAAAACCTTATTACGCTAAGGCGTAACGCGACTTTTACCGCCTTGCCTAGCACAAAAATATCTTATCAATTCCAGACACTTATTTATTCGCCATCCCTAAATGGCTTGACCAATGATCAGATTGTCTATAAAATGAGAATCGTCTAAGATATCTTTATGTCCCACTATTTTTCTAATTCAAATTTTAAACTTATATAAAAATTCCTACCCTGTGCAGGAATAATTCCTGGTCCTGGATAAGATGCTGTTCGCCTTGTAAAGTACGCATTATTTCCCAAATTATTAATACCTGTTGAAATTCCCAACCACTTCCACTGATAGTCGACTGAAAAATCCATAATGGAATAACTAGGAATAATTCCTCGTGTGGCATTGGCTACAGATTCTGCATTGGTGGCATCACTATAATGCTGTTTGATGTAACTGTATTGGAAGGAAGAACGTAAATCTTTCCATTGGAAAGTGAAGCCTGTTTTCCAGTTGATTGGTGGAATTAATTCCACGTTATTTCCTTCTATATCTGTACCTCCAGAAAGGTATTTTCCTTGTATCATTGAAAAGTTAGAAAAGGTAATGAGTTGGAAATCAGATTCTTTTCTGAATAGTTGAATCAAGTCAGTTTCTATATAGGTTTCTAATCCTAAAATAAGTGCATCTCCAATATTGGTGCGATAATCTGCGACTCTTTCCAAACCAATTCCATCTGTAACAATGATGTCTGTAATGCCTATTCTATTATTATATCTCAATGCAAAAACTGTGGCATCTATACGAACTTTTTCTTGAAATATTTCGCCCCTTATTCCTAAATCAAAATTATATCCTTTTTCATCTTGTAATAAAGTATCTACTAATAAATTAGGATTTTGGACGGCTAAATCTGTAAAATTAATAGAGCGATAATTTTGGCTGAAATTAGTGTATAATTCAAGCTCTTCTTTTAGTCGATAAGATAAACCTAAACCAGTTAGAAAAATATTTCTTTTATTTAATTTATTATCATCTACCTTTTCTTCAAAAATGACTTCTCCACCAGAAATAATTCGTTTAAAAACATAGCCATCAGAAGCTGTTTTAATATGTTCAAAACGAATACCAGGTGTAATATTTAATTTATCTGTAATCCTAAATAAATGCTCTGCAAATAAGGCTATATTTCTACTTGGAAAATCGTATTGAGAAATATTAGGTTCTGCTGTAATAAAATTAAAATCTGCAGCTGATCCATCAGAAGCATCACCTTGTTGGTTTTGTGTAAAGCCTTGATAATAACGAAATCCTATGATAAAAGTAGATAATTTATTATTGATATTATATTGGTGCAAAAATCGAGTTTCATTACCAAAATTCTTGTATTTTCCTCTGATTAAATCTCTTTCTCGAAGTGGATCTGGTCGATTAATCGGAGCTAATTCTCCTAGCGCATCTCGTCCTGCATAAAGGAAGAAGTTTCTTGTATTAATTCTTGTTCTATTGCTAAATTCATAAGTCAGATTTAATGCTGCTAAATTCCAATTTACTTGAAACCAATTTCGTTGTCTTTTGGATTGATAAGGATCCGCATTAAATTCAAAATCTTGTAATCCACCTGGTTGCTGCGATAAATAATCCATGTAGGTATATTCCAATCCTATTTTTAATTTATCTGTAGGAATATAATCCACTTTAGCATAAGCGGTGTGTTGTTTAAAATCAGAACTAGGACGAAAACCATCTCCTCTTTTAAAATTGTAAAAGGAATAATAATTTACCTTTTTAATTGTTCCTCCTAAGGAATTAAATGTGGCAAATAATTGATTTGAACCATAATTATTTTCACTGACAAAATGAAAGGGTGTATCTTTTTTCCCATCTTTAAAAACGAAATTTAATAGTCCCCCAAACTGTGTTCCATATTGCAAGGAAGCTGCACCTCGCACGACTTCTATTCGCTTAAGTGCTTGTACTGGTGGCGTATAATAACTTTCTGGATATCCTAAAGCATCTGCACTAATATCATAACCATTTTGGCGAGTATTGAAATTGGCTGTACGATTAGGATCTAAGCCTCTTCCGCCTATCGACAATTGTAATCCAGCTGCATCATTTTCATGAATATTTAATCCTGTAATGGTTTTAAAAACTTCTCTTGGATTATTAACTGCTACATTTCCTACTAAGGATTCTATAGATATTACTTCAGATTTTTTTGCACTATATAGTGCAAATTCTTCTACATTTCTTAATTTATTTTTTCCTTGACTATTCGCATCTGTTACTTCAATTTCTTCTATTACAATATTCAATTTATCTAATGAAATATTGAATTCAAATTGTTCTTGATTAATATCTAAAGGAATTGTTTTTGAAGTATATCCTTCTTTAAAAAACTGTATGATATAATTTCCAAAAGGAATATCTATATAATTAAAATTACCTTTTTTATTTGTAGTATTCATTGTGCCTAATTCTTCAATGAATACAGTTACGTCGTTAATTCCTTTGCTCGTTTCTTTGTCTGTAATATTGCCGTAGAAAGTGGCGTTTTGAGCGAAGGATGTACTTGCCAAAATAATAGAAAATAATATGATAAATATATACTTCATTTTCAATTTTTCAAAGGTAAAATCCATTCCTTATTTTGGAATGAATTATTTAATTCTAATAAATTAATATTAGGATCTATAAGTCTTGAGCTACTTCTTCTATTGAGTGCTACAAAAACATTTGCTGTTATTTTTGGATTTTGGATGTCGTGTTTTTCTTTGTAATCTTTGGCTATTATTTTGACATATTGAAGGATAAAATCGGGTTGTATGCACATTTGTTTTTCTTGGAAATTGGTGAGGTATTTATTGTTATTAATCTCTACTTTTCGTCCTGTATCTTTATCTTCTAAATAAAATATTGCTGTTCCTGATTTTTCTACTGCCATCACTCTCCATGAAAATCGATATCCTTGTTCATTCCACAATACATTTCCTGTATATAAATGGGATCGAAAAGGGAATAAAAATTGGAATAGGAAATAGATGGAGAGAAAGGAAGTAATAGTTATTTTCGTGAGGCGAGAAAAAACCTCGCTAGAGAATATCGTGTAGAAACGAGGGGTTGAAAACCCCTCATCATTAGTGATTACTGAATCTACCGTCGCTACATCGCTACTAAAAATCGTGTACAACTTCCTATGCCACTGTCCACTAAAAAATATAAGTGTACTACTTATCATTATCAAAGGAAATAATCCAATATTAAATAACAAGCCTGTCAAAGCATGAAAAGCAACAACTATGACATAAGCAAAAGGACGACTTTTGGGATATAATAAAAATGCCCAAATCGTGAGATCATAAAATGCTCCAAACCAAGAGGAAAACTTAGCTACTAATGGAAATTGAAAGAAATATCCTAGAATTGGAATGTCTTGATGTTCTGGCAACCAAATAGATAATGGCATCGCTCTCAATAGCCAATCTGGCTGCATTTTAGCTAATCCAGCATAGAAATAAACGATACATAATTGAGCAATAATCACATGAATACACCAAGCTGATATTTGTTCTTTTTTTATATGAGGGAATAATTTAGCATCTAAGGAAAAACTGGCATTAGCTGGAAGAAAAATCATTAAAAGAGCCAATAAAATAACTAGATAATAATGATTCAAATAATTGCTAGCATCAAGTAATTCTATATAAGTGAACGAAAGAAAAAAGGTAATAATCGAAGCTCTATATAAAAAACCTATGGCTATAAAAAAAGCACTGATAATAATAATCCAATGTAAGGTATATAGTTGCGAAACATTAAGTGATTCTATCCATTCGAAACCTTGAAATTTAAAAAAATGGCGAGGTGTAACAAATAGTTTTTCTATCCAGCCATTATACATAAAACGAGCTGTACCAAAACACATCAATAATCCAAATAAAATACGAAACGTAATTAATGGATAGATAGATTTTGGGGCAAACATCAATTGATGTATTGCCCCTTTTATTTTTGATATGTTTATTGTTTTGTTGATGTTTAATTTAAGTTATCTAACAAGATATATTTAGCTTTATTACTAAACTTAGCTTTAGGGATGTTGAATAAATAACTGTCCGTTTTGACTTCATATTTTGCACTATGCTGCGTTGGCAAAACCTTATTACGCTAAGGCGTAACGCGACTTTTACCGCCTTGCCTAGTACAAAAATATCTTATCAATTCCAGACACTTATTTATTCGCCATCCCTTAGCAAACCTTAAAGGTTTACCAAAGCAGGCGAGTATTTTTTTAATCAGAATCAGAAGCATTATCAATGTAAGTGATCGAAACACATAATGCTGAGGGGGTGTCTGTTTTTAGATTCACGACTTGATTAGCTAAAGGAACATAAACATTTTGTATTTTTCCAGTTTCATCTACTATCGAACTAGGCAATGTTTCTGGAATCGCATTAACATTATTAATAATCGCATCGAACTGATTATTAATCGCATCTTCTAAATTGATGCCTTCTTTTTTTACTCCAGAAAATTCTAAATAATCATCTATTCCTTCTCCATTCATTCCTGTAAAATAATCCTTAGCCGTTTGCATATTCACTTTCAATAACTCCAAGGATAAACCAGAATAAAATGCTTCTACTCGGTCTGGAAATGCAGGAACATTAATATCATGAAAACCAGATGGAATACCTAGTCGATCTCTTCTTGTTTTTTCAAAATTCTCATTTAAAGAATTCAAAATCAAACCAATAGCTGTACCATCTGCCGTACCTGTATTCGTCACAAAATCATCCCTATAAGTATTTTCCCAATTATTATTAGCTGTATTAATTTTGTTTTTCATTAATAAAATCACAGCAGATAGATAATCACGATATGCAGCTGCATTTTCATCAGTTGTATATTTCGAAATGATAACATTATCCTCCTCCCCTACTCCATATAATAAATAATCCAAAGCAGGTAAACCACTGTAATAATTATCTGGAGAATCTAGGTTATATTGTCCTATGGAAATATTGGCTTCTAATAAAGCAGTATTTAAAGGAAAGTTATTTATTTTGGTATTTAATTGTATAGCTTCTGATGGACCAAAATTAAAATATTCTACTTTTTGCCAAGCCAAATAAGTCGTTCTAAATGCAGTTCTTACTGTTGTCAATTTCGTTGTAGTTGGTTCATCTACAAAAGAAGTAATTTCAGTATCTAAATTACTACTCGATATCCGCAAATTTTGAAAAGAAGGAACAATCAAATTATCTGCTAGATTCGTATATAAAGCTTGTTGATCATAATCTCCCATACAAGCAGATTCGTCTGTTTTACCATCACAGGCCGACATGATCAATATGATAATAAACAGGTTAAATAGTAATGTGGTATTCCTTCTCATCTTATAATTATTTATAAAGAGGGAGTAAATAATTTACTCCCTCTTAGAGTTTGTTAGGAATTTAATAATTCATTTTAAAATACCATTTTCATTCTAAAAATCAAACTCCTAACAAACTCTTATTTCAATTAAATATATTTAAAATCGATCTGCCTGTGCAGCATCCCAAGCATAAATATTCGCAATATTATCTTTTGCAGTTTCTAGATCATTTAATTCTATCGCCCAAAAATTCATCTGCATAAAATCAGTACTTCCTCCCATCAGCTCTAATGCAGTATTTACATTAGTCGATGAAGATTTAGTAGCTGGATTAAACTGAACACTATAATAAAATGCTGCTGCCTCACTTAGTGCATGGGCTCTCAATGCAGGATCATTAAAATTGTTAATCGCACTATTGATATAATGAATCGCTGTACTTGCTGCGACTTCATCCATTGCTGCCTGTATAATGTCAATTTGTTCGTCACGAGTAGTCAAATCATTATTGGAAATAGCTGCACGTCCTTTTAGATAAGCATTCATAATCGTAGTATTCGTAGCTAGTTCTTCATCTCTATCATTGCAGTAATCTCCCCAAAATACTACACCATCTGTAGTCGTCGGAAAATCCAATGGCACACCATAGTATCCAAAAGATTCATCCCAATGATGCTCCATATCTGTTCCTTCGCCTTCTGTAATAGTTGTATTATCTACAGCCATTTTGCCCGCTTCCAGATATACACCTGTTTGTTGATACATGATAACAGCACCCATTAATCCTTTTTCTACAATTTGTGCGTACTCCATGCCTCTCGCATTTACGAAGTAGGTCTTCTCTCCATTTAATGAAGTTAACAAACCAGCAGTACCTTCTGTAGCTATTGCAGGAATTTGGCTATCCGTCGCAGCTCCAGTCAATAAAGCATCGAAAATAGCTTGTTGTGCTTCGCTTGTTTTACTTCTCAATTGCTTAGTTCCGTATGTGCCTGTCCAATTAGCTATTGCAGATTCATTAGAATACATCGCTGCCAATCTACCTGCATCTAGAACTTCTCCATCTTTTACTGACGAAATGTAAGATTTCACTTCAGCTAACATTCCTAGTCTGTCTGTCTGTCCAGGATAACTTACATTCTCGAAATTATAAGTTGTAGGAACAGCATAAGAATTATCATCATCCTTACAGGCAGACATTCCTAACAAAACAAATACCAACAAAATCGTACTCCTAAAGCTAAAATTCTTCATAATTAAAATACCTTTACTTTATAGTTAAATAATTAAATCATTGATTTGGGCAGAAACTTCACTTTCTGCCTTTTTTTATTAGACCTATTTAGATTTAGTCTAATTTTAGACAAAGGTAATCACTCATTCCTTTTTTTACAATACCTTATAGTAGGTAATTTGCCATATACCTAACGTTAGGTATATGAATATGAGAATTTACAGACTTCTGGTCATTTTTCGATTCTGTACTTTTGATAAACTTTTGATAAACTTTTGAAGTTTACTAAATGTTAGTGCTAAATTTAACTTTAGCAAAGATTTTAGGTTTACTAAAACACTGCTTTAAGCTAGAAAACACTCATTAAATCCAATTTCCTGTTACTTTCATCGAAAAAAACAAGTCAAAACTTACAAAGAAGCCTTATCTTGAAACTGAATTCGGGGGTGAATGGCCTCAAAACATCTTTTTAGCGTATGCTTGAATGCTAGAAAACCATAAACTAGAATATTAAAATGGGATTATTTGATTTTATTAAGGGTGAATTGATTGAAGTCATTGATTGGGTTGAATCCGACAATGACACTGTAATCTGGAAATTCCCACACGAAGGCAATAATATTAAAAACGGAGCACAGCTTACTGTACGTGAATCACAGACAGCAATGCTGCTTGATGAAGGTAGATTTGCTGATCTATATGAACCAGGTAGACATGAGTTGATTACAGACAACATGCCTATTATGACTACATTGCGTAGTTGGAAATATGGTTTCGATTCTCCTTTCAAGGCAGATGTTTATTATGTAAGTACTCGAACATTTACCAATTTAAAATGGGGAACACCTAATCCTATCATCCTTCGTGATCCTGAATTCAAACAAGTAAGAATTAAGGCATTTGGTACATATTTCATTAAGATAGTAGATCCTGAAAAATTCTTCACAGAATTTGCTGGTACTAAACCTACTTTAAAGATATATGAGATAGAAGAAAGCCTTAGAGATATTGTTTCTCCTAAATTTGCGGAAGCACTAGCAGAAACGAATGTATCTGTACTGGATATGGTTTCTAACTATTCCGAATTAGGTGATACTATCGCTCCTATCCTACAAAAGGATTTAGATCCATTTGGTATAGAATTGGTTAAGTTCCAAATCACTAGCACTTCACTACCCAAAGAGGTAGAGGAATTCTATGATAAGATGACCAATATGAATATGGTGGGCGATATGAATAAGTTCCAACAGTTCCAACAAGCTAATGCAATAGAAAAAGCAGCAGAAAATCCGAATGGTGGAGCTGGTGAAGGTATTGGTGCTGGACTAGGTTTTGGTATGGCTCAGATGTTCATGAATCAAAACCAGAATCAAAACCAAAACCAAAACCAAAACCAGAATCAAAACCAGAATGCACCTCAAAAAGAAACGAAGGAGGATATTATTGGTCTTCTGAAAGAATTGGGTCAACTCAAGGAAGTTGGTGTATTGACACAAGAGGAATTCGATACGAAAAAGAAAGAGTTATTAGCTAGGTTGTAAGATCACTTCGCTTAGTTATTAATATATAGACCGTTTGGTTTTACCTCAATTGAGATAAAACTAAACGGTCTTTTTATAGAAGTTGTTAAAAAACGACTTCACTAAATAAGAGAGAATGAATAATGAATCAAGAGTTTGGCTATATCAAAGTAGCCGAGTTTTGACAGATGCAGAGGTAGCTGAAATACAACTAAAGCTCAATCAATTTACCAAAGAATGGGTAAGCCATAGCCAAGCATTAACTGCTAGTGGAAATGTACTTCACCATAGATTTATCTTGCTGATGGTAGATGAAAATAAATCTGGTGCAAGTGGCTGTAGTATAGATAGTTCTGTACGTTTTTTACAGGATTTAGGTATGGCATATGCTACAGATTTCTTTGATAGGCTCAATTTTGCGTACTTAGAAGGTGAGCAAGTAAAAACTGCACACAAAGATGATTTCGCTGTCCTATATTCCCAAGGAAAAATCAATGACGATACGATTGTTTTTAATAATCTAGTCAAGGATGCAGGAGAAATGAAAATGAAATGGCAGATTCCATTAAAGGATAGCTGGCATAAGAATTTTGTATAAAAACAACGCAACATCATGCTAAGTAAATTCAAAAACTGGTTAGGAATCGAAGGATTAAAAATAGAATTGCTTATTCCAGAAACCATTGAAAAAGAAAGTGGTTTTGTAGATGGACGAGTTCTTTTCAATACTAAACAGATGCAAGTCATCGATGGAATACATATACAGATATTTGAAAAATATACCAGAGGAAGAGGTGTTGATATCAAGGTGGATGAGATTGAAATTGGGAGTATTTCCTTTGATAAGGAATTGGAGGTAAAAGCATTCCAAGAAACTCATCTTGATTTTGCTTTGCCTTTTACTATTAATCTGTCCAGTATGGATGAATTTGGAGATAAAAATATTTTCAGCAAAGGCGTTGCTAAGGCAGCTAAGGCCATACACCAAGTAAAATCAGAGTATAAAGTCATCGCTACTGCACAAGTAAAAGGAACAGCACTTGATCCTTTTGACGAAAAATGGATACAAATCCAGTAATAATTTTTCAACTCATTCAAAAATAACCATAAGCTAATAACATCTACTTTAATTCCCCTCCATATTATCCTTATCTTTGCAGATAAAAGTGCTTAGTACACTGTAAAGTAAGTAATCTTAAGTTTTGATGGCTTCTTTTTAAATTTGGACATCGTTATTTTTCTCCACCGTAGCTAAGGCTACGCTGTCAAAAAATGCCTCGCCATATTCCAAAATAATCTCATCAAAATATTAAACAACTTACTTTACAGTGTACTAAGCTATTGATATAAATGCTTTCGTTAATATTCGTGTAAGTTACGGATTTCCAAATATTATTTACATTTTAAAAAACAACATCTATTTGAAAATGATATTGTGTTACAAGGATATGTCCTTGAATGAAGGAATTGTTTTATATTAAACAATAAATACGATAACATAAAAACGCTTCATTATAGAACTATTCTATAATGAAGCGTATCTTAAAAAATATTTTTATTCTCTATCGAATAATCATTGTCTTCGTAGAATATTTATCGTTTATCTGTAGCTTTATGAAGTAAGCACCTTTTGGTAAATGCTTAAGACTAATCGTCTCTTGATATTCTCCTTCTGCTAGTTGTCCTAAATCTCTATTAGACAATAATTGTCCAATATTATTATAAATTGAAATACTCACATTTGATTTTTCAGGCGTACTGAAATCAAGTATTGTATGATCTGCAGCAGGATTTGGGTAAATAGAAAAATCAGTGATGATCTCTATATCTGAATCAATAGAAGTCGAAGTTTTTGATGTATGAACAAATACACCATTGCCAATACTTGCGAACCATAAATTACCTTCGTCATCAAATTTGATGTTGGTATCATGACCAGTATTATTCGTAGGAAGATCTTCTATGATAAAGTCGCCCCATACGCCATCTTCCCAAGTCGTCACACCGTATTCGTATGAAAAATACATTTTCCCTGTAGCATCACTTTCTATAGAAAATGCTGAATAATCTTCAACTTCACTAATATTACCTTCATATGGATTCGTCCAATCTGTACCATCAAATTTAATGGCTCCTACAACATCTGCAGGTACCCAAACATTTCCATTGACATCGAAATGAAAATCTCCTACAGGACGATCTATTGCAGCATATTCTATTCCATTATAAGTCGTCCAAGTACCATCACTAGATACTTTTTGGATAACGTTATCGCCTTCCCAAGAGAAAGATGATAGCCATAAATTGTCATTAGCATCTATTCCATGACCTGATAAAATAAATGTAGTCATCGCTGAATTATCTGTATTGTATTCTGTAAATACACTATTATCTATCATGTAGATTTTAGTCGTAGCTCGTACGTAAATCTTACCTTGAGAATCAGTAGTTATACTTCTACAAGCCTCCGATTCATTCTGTATCCAATCATTACCATCATAGTGATAAAACCCA
>JBNMOV010000135.1:0-10627 GCA_051275765.1 Maribacter sp.
TCCTGGAAGGGGCGCAAAAAATCTCAGTAACGTATGTTGCTGGGATTTTTGTGTTTAATGACCTACTATAATGTGCTTCATAGTTTCCATTACTACTTTCTTTTGTTCCTTTACTTCTTTGTTATGTAAAAGATTGAAGTCTAATATCAAAGGTTACTATTTTACACTTCATTCATTTTTTACATCTTAAAATGATATGTTTGTTGTTATTCTAGAATAGCTAATCTACCAAAACTGAATGATTCTTTTAATGCTCATTTAGCGAGGTATTAAATAATTAACCTCACATTAGTGGCTAAATTATTTAATTCAAAATGAATCGAATTAAAGATATTTTAGAAGAAAAAGAGACAACCAAATTTAGAAAACTTGTATAAAATAGCAGAAGTATTACATATTGATTCAAATGAATTATTCGTGAATAATAAAATTAAGAATGAAAAAAAATGAAAAAAAATTCAACCTTTTTTTAGATGAAAAAAATAAAAAAGGAAGCCAGAAAGCATCTTCATACATCAGAGCTTTAGAATTATTAGACTTAATCCTTATAAATAAAGCAGAAAACAAACTGAAAGGCTTCAGTAGTATTTATAATATTGAAGCAAAAGAAATTATTGAAGAACTTTATCAATTTATATTAGAAGAACAAAACAAAGATAATAGTATTTTTGAGAATGAAGAGCCCAAAAGTTATTGGCAAGGCAAGTTCTACTCTGCAGCTATTAAGGCATATCTAGATTTTCTAAATAAATTCACTCCTCTTCAAGAGTTCCCTGATAAACAAGAAAAATTAGAAATAAATTCTGAGTCAATTAGAGAATTTGCGTTACTCGTATTCAATCATTTTTACAGAGGAAAATGGGATAAATTAATTAAAAATTCCTCAACTAAATATTCAACAATAAATGACTTAGAATATGAAATAATTGATTATAAGTTATTTAAAAATTTAATTGGGATTTTTAAATCGCCACAAGATAAATCTTCTTTATCATCAGCAGGTACTATCAGATACTTTGAAGATGCGATTCATAACGAAAATGGTAAATTCTTTTATTTTACTACACAATGGAGTGCAACAGGCGAATACAATCTATCATTTTTGAATCTACAAAAATTCATTGAAGAAGAATACCCAAAATATAAAGTGATTCGAGAAGGTAAAACATTTAGCTTATTATTAAACTCCTCCCCGCTAGTAATAAATGATTTTAGCCTTGACTGCTCTAATGCCAACTTAAAATATTCCGACCAACTAATCACAAGATACATTTCCTCATTAGCAACCAAGCCATTCGTATTATTAAGCGGTTTATCTGGTTCTGGAAAAACTAAATTAGCACAAAGTTTCGCACAATGGATTTGTGAGAGCAAAGAACAATATTGTATTGTTCCTGTTGGTGCAGATTGGACGAATAGAGAACCTTTATTGGGTTATGTAAATGCTTTAGAAACTAGCAAATATATTTTACCAGAAAACGGAGCTTTAGAGTTAATCATTAGAGCCAATACAGAAACAGAAAAGCCATTTTTCTTAATTTTAGACGAAATGAATTTAAGTCATGTAGAACGTTATTTTGCAGACTTTTTGAGTGTCATGGAATCTAAGGATAAATTTAAACTTCATAGTTCTGATGATCCATTGGATGGTGAAAATGGAATAAAAGTAGACAAAGGATATCGTTGGCCAAAAAATTTATTTGTAGTAGGAACTGTCAATATAGACGAGACGACTTATATGTTTAGCCCCAAAGTATTGGATAGAGCTAATGTAATTGAGTTTAGAATAACGGAGGAAGATATGAGTGACTACCTTTCTGAATCAAGAATTGTAACTGATTTAGATGGAGAAGGGAAAGGAATGGGAAGAAGTTTTGTTGAAATTGCTAAAGAAGAAACAAAAGCGAATCCAACAGCATTAAAAGATGCTTTAAATGAATTCTTTGTTGAATTAAAAAAGGTTGGTGCAGAATTTGGATATAGAACAGCTTCTGAAATACAAATTTTATTTAGTAAAATTGATTTAATCAATCCTACATACGCTTCTAAAACAGATGAAAAAATAGACATCGCCATCATGCAGAAATTATTACCAAAACTCCATGGTAGTAGAACTAAACTTGTAGATGTATTGAAGCTGTTGGCTAACTTATGTGTTAAAGATAAGGAGTATAAATCATTATCTAAAGATAAAAAAGGTAAGATTTTTGAAACCATAAAAGAAGATAAACTAACCATTATCTATCCTATTTCTTTAGAAAAGATAGAACGAATGTATGATAATGTAATTTCAAATGGATTTACTAGCTATGCTGAAGCATAAAATCTTGTTAGGAATTTAATCATTCATTCTAAAAATAAAAATCCTAATAAACGCTAAATTTTAATGAGGGAAATAATTGAGCATAAAAAAATAATATTATCACATGGATTAATACTTAGTTTATATCCTATTGGAAAAGCTAAAATATATGAGATTGACGAAGTAGAAGCAGAAGAATTTGGCGAAGCTATCATTCAAATTTCAGAATCAAAAAGGTATGAATATACTTTATCTAATCCCGCATATAAATTAGAAAAATCTCCTGCGATTATACCTTCAAATAATACTACGAGTGGACAAGGAAATATCGTTCCTGGAAATTATGTAGGGACATTAAGTTTAGTCGCTGTAAAAGATGAAGAAAGAATTCCTTTTGAATTAGAAGTTTTAGCAACTAAATTAGATAACAACGATTTAGAGGAAGGTTATCGAAAGAACTATCGATCGATGGTGGAGTGTATCACAGATAAATGCACAGAACTATTGATGCAAGCCAACTCTCCTGTCAACCAAAAATTTGAACCTGATTTCAAGCAAAACAGCAAAACAATATACCAAAGATTTAGTTTTGTGAAGTCTATTATCAATAGTCAAGCGTTTGAAGAATCACTTTTAAAAATATTTACTTCACCAAAAACTGCTTGGAAAAACAAAGAGGAATTAAGCGATATAAGAAGTATTAAAAAATTTACAAACAAAAATATAAAAGAGTTATTAAAAGGAACCAACAGAATCCCGCTGCCCAGTTCTCACCCTTTATATAGAAAAGGAAAGTTTGAAAGTATTCCCACTAAAATTTCTAGTTACCAACAAGAAGAAACCTTAGATACTCCAGAAAATAGGTTTATCAAACATGCTATAACAACTTATTTATGGTTTTGCGAAAAGTGTATTGACGTTTTTAAAACAGATTCTAAAGATCAAAAAGAAGCTAAAAATTTAAGAAATAAATTAGAATCTTATTTAAATCATTCCTTTTTTAAAATGATTTCTAGACCAACTACATTAAAATTAAATTCACCAACATTACAAAGGAAAAGTGGTTACCGCCAGATACTAAAATCGTGGTTAATGTATAATTTGGCGACGAAATTAATTTGGAAAGGTGGTGAAGACGTATATGAAGCAGGGAAAAGAGACATTGCAACTTTGTACGAATATTGGTTGTTTTTTATTCTATATGATTTATTTAATAAAAAATTTAAATTCGATACATTAGAACATAATAATAAACCTTATAGTCACTTAATTGCACATACTAAAGATGGTTTAAACTTGATCATTAAATCTGGTCAACATACCGCTTTAAGCGGAGTTGTTATAGTGAAAAACAGGGCTTTAAATATAAAATTCTCATTTAATCGTACATTTTCAGGATACAAAGATAGCTACCCCAAACAAGGTAGTTGGACAACTTCAATGCGGCCAGATTATACTTTATCTATTTGGCCTGCAGAGCTAAAAGAAGCTAAAGCTGAAAAAGAAGAAAGTATGCTTCACATTCATTTTGATGCAAAATATAAGGTTGCTAATTTTAAAATAAAAACTAGTCAACAAGACTTAAAATTAAGTGAGGAAGAGACAAAAAAAGACTTAAATGAAATAAAAAAACAAGAAAGAGCAGGCATTTATAAAAATGCAGATTTATTAAAAATGCATGCATACAAAGATGCCATAAGACGAACGGGAGGTGCATATATTTTATATCCTGGAGAAAAAGAATCTAGATTTAAAGGTTATCATGAAATCATACCTGGCTTAGGTGCTTTTTCTTTAAATCCAGCACATGAAGCCAAAGATGTAGCAGCACTTTCTAGCTTTATTGATGATGTTATTGAACATTTAATTAACAGAGCATCACAACGAGAAAATATCGCTGTAAAAACGTATAATATTCATAAGAATAATACGCCAAATATTGTAGAAGATCCTATTCCTGAATATATTAATGGTAAAAAAATAATACCAGATGAGACTTTTATTTTGGTTGGTTTTTCTAAAAATAATACATGTTTAAATTGGTACAAAGAAAATTCTAAATACAATTTTAGAATGAATGATAAAAAAGGCTCTCTAATATTTTTACCTAAAGTAGTAAATGCTAAATTTTTATTATTACGTGAAAGTGGCAAGTCACAAGCTTCTATTTTGTATAAACTTAAAGAAGGAATTCGTGTATTTTCGAAAGAATATTTAAAAGAATTAAAACACCCAGAAGCTGAAAAAGATCATTATTTAATATATGAATTTGAAAAAGAAAGTGAAGACCTAAAATTCTTTGAAGGAATTAAATGGAATTTTAAAGAATTAGACGCATATAAAAGGACAATCGAAGGTAAAAACATTCGCTCAGCGGCTGGCGAGCCTTTTACTGTATCTTTAACTGAATTGATGCAAGTGAAAATAAATGATTAATCAATTAAATTCTCACAAAAAACAAAATCACCTATTTATTTTTTCGTAATTTAGTCCCACTTCAAAAACTTCCATCCACATCACATTCATACACCAAAACCACCATGAAATTAAAATCCACACTACTCCTAATCACACTAAGTTTCCTATTCGCCTGCACACCAGCAGAAAACACAGACACCTCAATTCCAGTAACTGAACTCCCTGTAACAGAAGCACCAACAAAAATAGAAGCTGCCCCCAGTACAAAACCCACTTTCGAAAACACTCGTTGGACAAGCACAGATGATCCAAAATCAGTCATAGAAATCAAGGACAAAAAATGGAGTAATATCTATGACGGAAAAACATTGGATTCTGGCGATTATGAAGTAGAAGATAAACAAGTTACTGTTACTTTAGGCGATGAAGTTTATGAATATTTCATTATCAAGCATACAGATACTGAACTGGAAATGTCTATGATAGGAGGTAGAGGAAATACGCTGAGTTATACAAAGGAATAAGAAAATTGCATACATTATAATGTAAAAACCCTAGCAACGAACGTTGCTAGGGTTTTTATGTTTCTAAAACTTAATCACTTTCTCACTGTACCAAACGCCTTCATACAGTACAGTCACAAAATAAACCCCTGTTGATAAGCTTGAAATGTCTAACATCGAAGTATGGATAATTCCTTGTTCTATTGTTCTTCCTGCGACATTTGTCAATTGAAAAATCATGCCAGTAGGAATATCGAAATCGCTGTGAAAATCGATATTGATTTGAGCTGTAGTCGGATTAGGATAAATAGTGAATGGAACACCAAATAGTTCTGTTAATTCTGTGAATAATGTCGCTGGTCTGAGCAAAGCAAATTGTCTGATATGTTCGACTGCTGCATGATAATCATTAATGGTATTTGGATACGTCCATCTGCTGATATGTTCTGGCATTAATGGATCGTAAATGACTTGTAAGGAGTCTATTTTTGAGATGACATTTTCTGGAGAAAGGGTATGATTCAAATGATGGATAAATCGAGCATGAAATGCTTGACGAAAGGATTCGTTTTTAAAAATAGCTTGTGTCATTTTAGTGAAAAACAAGTCAGAAATTACATCATTTTCGCTGAGTAGAATTTCTTTCATTTTGGATTTCCAATATTCATGCATTGAAGTATCTCCATCATTAAATATCCATGACCAAGGCTGTTCGTTAGTATTCCAAAGTTTGACATTTTGCTCTGGAAAATCCCAAAGTTCAAGATAAAACTCAAGAATGAGTAAATCCATCAAAGATTGAATATCAATTATTTCTTTGAATTCCTCATAATGAACTGCTTCTGACAAATCATTATTTTTCACAAAAGCCTTTAATTCCCAAAAAGGAAATACATCACCAGACACCAAATCGCCATCCTTTTCTATCAGATTAATATCGTCTTTATCTATATCGAAATTACTCGCTACATAATATTCATCTTGCCTTTCTTTTAAATTAAAAACGCCCCAATATTCGCCATTAATAAAAACGACTGTAGGCTCATATGCTTGATAAGGCAAACCAATTTCATTGGCTAATAAATGACATAATTCATCCTTAAAAGGAACATGAAAATAATTAGGATTCACACTTCTAATGACCAATCTTTTATACCTTTCAATTGCTGGTTTTTGTTCGAAAAAAGGATAATTAAAATAGGATTCTCCATATTCATCTCTAGCATAAATTCGCAAGGATTTTTGTGGTAATTGACGACTAAAAACGCCATGAATCCTCATTCCTACATCTTGATTCAAATGAAGTTCTCCTTCCTTTCCAAAATATTCGAAATGCACAGGAATTTCCCATTCTCCTCCTGTTTCGTAGTAATTTCCCTCCTGGGGAATATCCATATTTCCTTCTCCAAAAACATGAATTCCATCTTCATTATCAAATAAAAAATCATTATCAGTAGATAAAGAAATCACAGGGACAGAATAGCGATCATGTCCAGAAGGATGAAGCAAAAAACTACGAGAATAAATAGGACTACTTCTTTGATTATCCAAAAATGAGGCTGCTCTAATCGTCGTAATTTTAAAAACATTTCCTCTAGGTACTTCCCAATATTCTGGCGATGTAGGAATCATCGAAATTTGATTAGGAATATTTTCTTTATTGTGAATAGGAATAGATTCTTCAAATATAGCTGATAAAATTGTAGGCGTAGAACCATCTGTTGTATATCTGATGATATGATTGCTACTCCCATTGATCATTAAATCAAAACCTGTTTCGTACCAAGCTGCTTCATGAGAAAATGCTAAGGTTTCTGTTGGGATAATCGTTGTAGAATTATCATTATTACTAGCATTAGGACTAGGATTATTGAAATAGAATAGATTATTACTAGCATCATTTTTGCGACCAAATGATAAATCTGTAGGAATAGCAACTGCATCTAATTCATCGATGATTAGACCATTAGGATTAGATAAAAACAAGGCTTCTCCTTCTGATTTTATTTTGAAATTCGTGTGGAATTCTGCTGTATTGATGCGATCTTTTCCAGAAGCAAAAACTAAAATAAATCCATTCGCAGATATATTGGCATTAGGAAAAGCCCATTGATCTAGTTCGTTTTCGTCATCACTTAAAGTCCACCCTTCTAGATTAATTGAAGCATCAGAAGCATTATATATTTCTATCCAATCTGAAAAGTCGCCATCCTCATCTGCTAGGTTATTTTCATTGGAACTCATGATTTCATTGATGAAGAGATCTTGAGCTATTAAAGAAGGTATTACTTGAAAAAGGAATAATAGTAATATGAATAGTTGTTGTTTCAAAATTGGATTCCAGCTTTAAAATTTAATAAAATCATATTAATCTGCTCCTTATATTCGTATAAATTAGGATTATTATATTTAATCTGGCTTTGTTGAAACCTAAAACCTAGAGCTATAGAAAAAGAGGTATTTTTTTTGATTGGAATACGCCTTCCATAATCAAAGGCAATCAACGCTCCTCCTTTAAAATCGTAATATTCTAATGATTGATACCGTTTATCCCAACCATATGCATAACCTACTTGCATTGCAAAAAATGGACTGTTCACTTGCTGTTTCAAATAAGCATGTACATCTATGAAAATAGGTAAAAGCTGAAAATTATCATATTTTTCATAAGCCATCCCAATACCTATATGAAAATGCTCACTCAAAGCTATTTGTCCTGTATATCGACCTCCATAAGAAAATTTAAAGTCTCCAGTATTCCTAGAAATTTCCACTCCAGCTAATGCTCCAATCTCAATGAGTTGAGAAAAATCTAGTTTCTTTTCCTCTTGAGCTGTCATCGAGAAATAACAGCAAAATAAAATGATTATTAGATAGCTTTTTTTCATGTTTAGTGGTTTTACCAAGATTATAATGTGCTGTGCTTTGGTAAATATTTTAGGTTTTCTAAAGCTGAATTTACTTCTCACGTTTAACAAAACCCCATATTTGATAAGACTAAATTCCCTTCTCACATTTAACAAAAGTAAAGGTACATTATTAAACAATATTGATTTGTCACTCACTTTTGGTAAACCTAAAAGGTTTACCAAAAGTACGCCATCAATACCTTTTTACATCGTTAAAAAAACAATAAAAGAATCTTATATTAGTTTTTTATATAGAAAACGGCTTACTTATTGCATTTAATCATATAAGTAAGAAACATAAAACATTTATTCAACAATAGTATTTAAGTTAAATAATTGATAATCAAATTTTTATCTTAAAACTTATAAATCTAGACATCTATTTATGTATAGATTAATCATCATTCATACCATCTTTTTCTTCATGTCTTTCGATGCCTTTGGCATACAGATAGATTCGTCTTCTGCCACTGCTTTGAATACAGTGACGCTGTATGCAGATAGCACATTTGTGGAGGAAGTAGGTCATGTATATAGGGAAGGGACATTTTTTAAAGTGCTTAAGAAAAGCTACTTTGAACATCCAGATGCAGATCAAAAACAGAAATTCAAGTGGTTTCAAGTACAAACGGCAGACAAGGAAATAGGTTGGATTTTTGGTGATGGCTTGGCGATTTTTGTTCCATTACAAGATGTAGATAAAGCATTAAAGTCTTTCCATCAGAAAAAGATGAATCTAGGCAATGGTTTTGATGGTGCTACGCTTTGGATAGCAGCGATACAAGGCAGGGATAATTTTCATGCACAGGATTATATGAATCCTTTGTATAATGAATATTATTTGGTTGTGACCAATAAAAGGGGGAATTCTGTCCTCATGAAATGCTCTGGAGAAAGTGCTAGAGGTCAAACTTTTGTGCAGAATGTGCAGTATAAGGATATTACTGGAGATGGTTATCCTGAGTTTATCGTACAACGAAGAACGGAGGGTGTCAGCAGTTCTATGGATGAACGAGAAGTAGAAATTTTCACGATGAAAGCAGGAACTTTATCTTCTATATTTTCAGAACACATGACATTGAGTTATGAAGCGGATGTTCCTTCTCCAGCTTTATATAAGCAGATAGAAATCGAAGATCGATCTATACGAGTTTCTTATATTGATTATGTATCTGGAAAACGATATTCTTTGGATTATAATCAAGGGCCTAACTATCCTCGAAGAGAACGTTGCATGGAATATGTGACTGCTTATTACTCTTGGGATAAACGTACTAAAACCTTCAAAAATCTTTATGGAGAATCTAGACTAGCTCCAAAAGCAGGGCTTTGGAAAAATAGTTTCATGATTAAGGAAAAGCCGCAATATAGTAGTCGAACGATTAGTAATATTCGTAGTAATGAAGCTGTTTCTGTTATCAAACACTATGAAGAATATGTAGTAGAAGGTGGCAAAAAGAAGGTAAAAAACTGGTTTTTTGTTCAATCTAAGGATGGGAAATATGGTTATATTCCAGCAGAAAAATTGGGTTTCATTCAAACAGAACACGCAGATATTCTGAATAGATACTATCTTAATCCTCCTTTATCTAAACAAGAATGGACTACAGATGGTAATTCTTTTTTAATGGTAAATATACCTTAGAAGATATTGAGCTTTCGAGATATTAAGATTTTGAGATAAAAAATAGCATTTCTAAAAATTAACCTTTTTTGAATAAATTCAACAAAATTTCAGCAGCAGCAAAAGGAGTCATTTTTCCTTCTTCTACTTTTTTTTCTAATATTTCTAGTTCTTTTTTAATATTCGGATGCTGATAAAAGAGCTGTTGTAGCCCCTCCCCTATTGTTTCTCTGAACCAGTATTTAGCTTGTAATTGTCTTTTTTCAACAAAGTATCCATTCTCTTTCACGAAAGATTGATAGTTCAATATCGTTTGCCAAATTCCTTCTATTCCTTCTTTATTAATCGCTGAACAAAGCAATGTTTTGACCGTCCATTTACTTTCCTTAGCAGGGAATAAGTGAACAGCATTTCTGTAGGCTTGTTTAGCTTGTTTCGCTAAGATTGGATTCGTATCTGCTTTATTCACAGCTATGCAGTCTGCCATTTCTACGATACCTCTTTTGATGCCTTGTAATTCGTCGCCACCTCCAGGTAATAATAGTAAAAGAAAAAAATCTGTCATGGAATGCACTGCCGTTTCTGACTGTCCCACTCCTACTGTTTCTATGAAAATCGTATCATATCCAGCAGCTTCGCAAAGCGTCACGACTTCTCTCGTTTTTCTCGCTACACCTCCCAATGATTCTCCTGCTGGACTAGGACGAATGAAAGCATTTTCAGCAGCTGAAAGAAATTGCATACGAGTTTTATCGCCTAGTATGCTACCACTTGTCATAGTGGAAGTAGGATCGATTGCTAAGACAGCGAGCTTTCTTCCTTTTTCCAAAATATGCAACCCTAAGGATTCTATAAAAGTGCTTTTTCCTAC
>JBNMOV010000136.1:0-10623 GCA_051275765.1 Maribacter sp.
AAAGTTCTTGTCCTAAAAATATTAGACCCCAGCATGGTAATATTATGGTACAATTGAGTTACGCGGGATATTGTATGGATAGTCAGCATAATAAGTTTGGTTGTGCTGATTATGCAGGACATTTACTCCCTTAGCCATTGGAATTAGGAAAAACGTATGAGATTAGTTATTGAGTATACCTAAAGGAACCAACGCATCCTAAATATACTCAATATATTAGACTTTATTACGAATAATTGATTACAGCCAAATCGACCTTTTAAAAATCTACTGCGTTATTTCCCTCAACCGTAGCTAAGGCTACGATTTTCGAAAAATGCCTTGTTTCTTTCCAAAATCTCTAATTTGTCTCTTATAAAAAAAACTATTCGTAATAAAGTCTATTGGTTTCAATATTTATACAAAAAAAGAGCTAATCAATATAATGGAAAGTTAAGCGGCTCAGAATTTTTATTGGACACTATCGTCTTTAATGAATGGTATCAGGTAAAAAAGAAAATAAAACCCCTATATAATTTAAAATATATTGTTTTGGTACTTTCCGAAATTCGAAAGAGCTTGAAACCTATCAACATACCACCGAGTCTGACGTAGAAATTAATACATTCTTTATTGATGATGTTTCTCTTATAGAACTATCAGATGCTCACGCAGCGGAAGCAGAAGAAGTAAAAAGATATTGTAGATACGAAGAAAATACATCAGAAGATGAGCTAAGCTTATTAGATGATATAGACTGCTATTTTGAGTCAGAAAATGGGTGTTGAATGAATCATAAAAACAGGTTTTGGATAAATTCGCAGCAGATGCAAAAGCTAATCCATTCGCTACATTTATGGTACATAGTCATGCAGATAATGTTGAATCAGGTAAAGATAATATGGCCTTGACAGATAAGCGAATGAAAGCAGTTCAGGCTTATTTAGATGAAAAACATAAAATGCCTGAATTTCGATCCCTGACATTTAGTGAAGGAGAAAATGCCCCTCACGCAATAATAATACGGAAGAAGGCAGGGCTAAAAATCGACGTATGGAGATTAGGCAAACACTTTATTCTTTGGACGATTTACTCTACCACAAGGTCATTCAGTATATTCATATTACAGAGGATTATGATGCCGCTTTAAAAAAATTGAGCATATGGATAAACCTAACGATAGACTTTCAAAAAAAATTAATGCTTGAAGATCCTAGGCTAGCCAAGCTATTTTATGATCTCTGATAGATGCTACTAAAGCATCCATATCTGTAGAGGTTACTCCTTAAGGAGCATAAGAACCACTGGTGTATATATCAGCAATAACATTCACAGGAGCAAAATCTACTTGTCCGAAAACTATAAAAGAAGTAAAAAGAAAAAGAAAAGTGAGGGCTATTTTTAAGTTGTTCATCATTATGTTATTCTAAGGGGTAAATTATTTCTTAGCTTTCTAAAAATAACAGAAAATTTGAAATAGTTGCCATAAAAAAAGGAGGTGTCGCCATTGGCAACACCTCCTTTTAAAATATTAAAAAGAAGAACTTACTCTGCATCCTCTTCTATTACTCCATATACATTTTCATATGTATCCAATGAAGCATCACCCAAAGTTTTATCTTCTTCTATGATGATTTCTTTCTTATTCATATCATCGTTCATACCCTGTTCGTGAGTAGCACCTCCTTGCACCAATAATGGAGCAATTGCCAAACCGATCAAACAAGTCAACTTAATCAAGATATTCATAGATGGACCAGAAGTATCCTTAAATGGATCACCTACTGTATCTCCCGTCACTGCTGCTTTGTGAGCTTCAGAACCTTTGTAAGTCATTACTCCGTCAATCATGACACCAGCTTCAAATGACTTTTTAGCATTATCCCATGCACCACCAGCGTTATTTTGGAAGATAGCCCAAAGTACACCAGAAACAGTTACACCTGCCATATATGAACCTAAAGGCTCAGCACCCATGATGAATCCAACTAATAGTGGCGTAATGATCGTAATCAATCCAGGAAGGATCATTTCTCTCAATGCAGCCTTAGTAGAAATTTCTACACACTTACCATATTCTGGTTGACCAGTTCCTTCCATAATTCCAGGAATTTCTCTGAACTGACGGCGAACTTCTTTAACCATTTCCATAGCAGCTTTTCCTACTGAACTCATTGCTAATGCAGAGAATACAACAGGAATCATAGAACCGATGAATAATGCAGCTAATACGTCTGCCTTGAAAATATTGATCCCATTAATACCTGTAAGCGTAACATAAGCAGCAAACAATGCCAATGCTGTCAATGCAGCAGAAGCAATGGCAAAACCTTTACCTACAGCAGCAGTCGTGTTTCCTACAGAATCTAAGATATCTGTACGCATACGTACTTCTTCTGGTAATTCACTCATTTCTGCGATACCACCTGCGTTATCCGCAATAGGACCAAATGCATCGATAGCTAATTGCATAGCAGTAGTTGCCATCATTGCAGAAGCAGCGATTGCTACACCGTAGAATCCAGCTAATGTATATGCAGACCAGATCGCTCCAGCAAAAAGAAGAACAGGTATAGCTGTTGACATCATACCAGTAGATAAACCAGCGATAATGTTAGTTCCAGCACCTGTAGCAGATTTCTGAACGATATCCATAACTGGCTTCTTACCCAATCCTGTATAGTATTCAGTTACATAAGAAATAGCTAATCCTACAAATAATCCTACCAATACGGAATAGAATACGTTGATACTAGGAATATCCAAAAGACCTTCTCCAAAGAATTGCATTTGCATAACATCTGGAAGCATCCATTGGATTAAAAAGAAACAAGCTACTGCAGTCAATGCTACAGAAATCCAGTTTCCTAAATTCAAAGCCATTTGTACTTGTGCTTCTTTAGCATTGTCCTTAGCCTTAATAAATAATGTTCCGATAATAGAAAATATGATACCTACTGCAGCAATAACGATAGGTAAAAGGATAGGACCGATTCCACCGAATTGGTCAGTAATATTACCACCCATATCACGGATGACATAATTACCTAATACCATAGATGCTAAAACTGTAGCTACATAAGAACCGAATAAATCCGCTCCCATACCTGCTACATCACCTACATTATCACCTACATTATCTGCAATAGTTGCAGGATTACGAGGATCATCTTCAGGGATACCAGCTTCTACTTTTCCTACAAGGTCAGCACCTACATCGGCAGCCTTAGTATATATACCTCCACCCACACGAGCGAAAAGTGCAATAGATTCTGCTCCTAAAGAGAATCCAGCTAATGTTTCTAATAAGATAGTCATTTGAGTAACACCAAACATTGGGTTACCCTGTTCTGTTCCCCATTCGCCACCCATGAACCATACATATAGTATAGCAAATAATGTACTCAAACCGAATACCGCTAATCCTGCAACACCTAATCCCATTACAGTACCTCCACTGAATGAAACTTTTAATGCTTTAGATAAACTTGTTCTTGCTGCTTCTGTTGTTCTTACATTAGCTTTAGTAGCTACTTTCATTCCTATAAATCCTGCTAATGCAGAAAAGAATGCTCCAATAACAAAAGCAATAATGATGAACCAGTGCGTGTGAGGAACGGCTACAGACAATGCACCCAAAGCTGCACCTGCTATAACTACGAATCCCGCCAACATGGTATATTCGGCTTTCAAAAATGACATCGCTCCTTCTGCGATGTACTTAGCGATGCTTTGCATTTTTTCGTTTCCAGCATCTTGCTTAGTTACCCAAGCATTCATGTATGCCATGTATATCAATCCGATGATACCAAAAAGAGGTAGGATATAAACCAAATTTTCCATAGGTTTAACTTGTTTTGACTTGTTTTAAATTAAAGTGTAATACATGATTCATCATACCTTTGTATATAAGGCTTTCCAAATCAGACGGCAAAAGTACATCTTTATTTTAAAATGATGGTATGTGAGGTGCTTATTTTGTAGGTAAAACTAACGTAGAAACGACTGGTTTGTGGTCAGAAACGTTTGATTTGATGATTTTTGTAGAAGAAACTCCTATCTCTGGAGAAGAAAGGATGTAGTCTATTTTCAGAAAAGGGATATTTCCATTGTAGGTAAAACCAAAACCTCGACCTGCTTCTTCAAAAGAATCTTTTAAATTTTCAGCTAATATCCGGTAAGAATAAGACTGTGGAGGATCATTGAAATCGCCACATAATATAACAGGGGATGGAGAATTGTTCAATGATTCTTTAATTTTTATGGATTGGTTGGCACGTACTGCTGCTGCATCTCTTACTTGCGACAAGATACCTTTAGTAGCATTCCATTTTGCTTTATCGTTGAGTTCGTTCAGTTCTGTGTTTTCTGATAGCTCATCTACTTCTAAGCTTATTCTATTAGAATGCAGATGAAGATTATAAACCCTTACTATTTGTCCATCCACATTTATATCTGCCCAAATAGCTCCATTGCTCGTTCGTATTTTTTCCAATTCCAAATCTCCTGAATCTTGGATAGGATATTTGGAAAGGATACTCTGTGATTGTTTTTTCTGCACATAAGGATATTTATCTCTTACTGGCTGAAATTTCTTAACCTTGATGTTTATTTCCTGAAAACAAATTATATCTGGATCACTCCTCAGTACTACTTCTGCAAATTCGTCATATAGTTTATTCTGATAGATATTCCCGCCTTGTGCATTGAAAGTCATGACCTTGATATGCTTGCCACCCATTTCGGGAATAGCTTTGAATGGATTGCCAATAAATTTCCCTGCACCACTCCAGCTCATTATCAAACACATGAGTGATAGTATAAAATACCACTTCCTCATATACAGCCAAAATACGACACAAACCATATTTAATATGATGAGAATAGGGAAACCCATTCCTAAAAAAATAAAGGGCCAAAATGGGGTAGGCGGAAAATATGGGGCAGCAAAGGAAATTCCTGTCAATATAATCAACAGGAAATTGAGCCATTTGATGATGGAGATGATACACCCTGGTTTATTATCTGACATAACGAAAGGGGGGGGGTTAGAGTTTATTATAATCGTTGAGGAATGCTTTTTCCTCTGGGCTGAGGCTTTTCATTCCATTCCTGTTAATTTTATCCAAAATATCATCTATTCTTTCCTGCACCGTACCATAGTCAGATTTTCTACCAGGTTGTTGGCGGTTGTTTTGCTTAATTTTTTCTTTGTTTTTGAAGGCTACCTTGGGCTGTGGACGTTTTGGTTGTGGACGACTTTGGAATATACTGACTATTCTGTCCGTAAAACGATTGAAGGGAATACTCAAATCTGTTCCTCTTCCTAATAAAAAAACATACAACCAACCAAAGAATGCTCCGCCTAAATGTCCGAAGTAATCTGTACCACCACCATTACTCATAGAAAACGCACCAATGATATTTAGGAATAAAAAGGCAACTACAATGAATTTCAGCTTAGTTTCAAAGAAGATAAGGCTAATTCTATATTCTGGAGCGACAACGCCTGCAGCCACAGTTATTGCCAATACAGATCCAGACGCTCCTAATGCGTAACTACTAATGCCAACGAACTGAGAAAGTAGTACAAAAGTCAATGCACCAAATATTCCACCTAAAACATATAAGGACAACATCCTTCTATCTCCTAGCAGATCTCCAGCTATACGTCCCATGGAATACAGCCAGATCATATTGAAAAGGATATGCATAAAATCACTGTGTAGAAAAATACACGTAAATACTCCCCAAGGATGAAAGGCCAGATACCTCAGATCCGCTGAAGCACTAAAGAATTTCAGAAAATCAGGAAAACTAGGCCCCAAACCACCACCTGTCATGAAAACACTCATAATATTAACCCCTACGAATATGGCAATATTGATAAGTATGATGCGGGCAATTACATTGCCTGTCTTAAAATAATTTATTACGTCGTTCCAAACAGACTTAAACATCTATATATTGATAGTTTTATATGTTCCTGCAAAAATACGCATGAAGTTGTTTAAAAACAACTTCATGCGTACCTTAGGGCATAGGAAAAATATAACCTACTTACTTTGATTTGCTAATTTATCGCCACTCTTCGCTGAAAAGCCTCGTGATAACTATGGCTATCTCTACGTTTTCGCCTTGATTGACAATAAATTCTCTGCGTCAATTTTAGGTAATTTATTTATTGCCTACCCCCTTTATAACAAAAGATAGGGCTATCAAGTTTTACTTTATCCAACGATTATCTGTTTTACGCCAATAAATAATCAATAATACACCAAATAAAGCTCCTCCTAAGTGAGCAAAATGAGCAACTCCTGTGTTCATGCCACTCACACCTAGGAATAATTCTAATCCAGCATATATCAATACGAAGTATTTTGCTTTCAATGCAATAGGAGGAAAAAGGAGCTGAATAACATTATTAGGAAATAACATACCAAACCCTGCTAGTAAACCAAACACTGATCCTGACGCTCCCCAAGATCTACTATATTCTAAATATCCTGCACCATCTGCACCCATGTATTGAGCTTCAATATATAGCACTATCATATGCAAAACCATCGCTCCAAAACCAGTAAAAAGATAATATATCAAGAATTTCTTTGCTCCCCAGTAGGTTTCTAATGCACTACCAAACATGTACAAAGCAAACATATTAAAAAATAAGTGATTCAGATTACTGTGCATAAAAAGGTGACTCACTACCTGGTAAGGCTTAAAATAGGTAGATGAGGGAGAAAATAACGCCAACGCCTCTCTGCCCCACTCCCAAGTATTCGCAGGGATACTGCTTGATGGATCTCCCATCAACATATTTGTCGCAAAATAAACTAGCACATTAATAATCAATAAGTGCTTAACCGTATCTGTAATTTTAATCATTCGTATTCATTTCTCTTTAAATGTTGAGTAGAATGTATAACACTATAAATCTTAAAATCTTAGTCTGACTACATCTACCTAATCTTTCATTATGTCGTAACTTTTCCAAAAGTTTACATAATGATAACAATCATTTTTATTACTTTTGTTCACAGACCGACTTACAAGACAAAAATTATTCAATGTCAGCTACACTTACTTACACATTATTGCTTGCTCTAATATTCTTGGGAAGGAAATTTTTTATTGCTCAACAGCAGCAGGGATAAATTTCTCTTTGTTAGGATTTCTTCTTGTATAAATTGAATTTTGCCAATCCGATTCTTTGTAAGAAATGGCAAAATGAAACCCACAATACACCTAATCCATATTCTGTACTCCTTTTCAAATTAATGGAAGAAGCTTCTTCAAAATATTTGGTAGGACAAGTAACCTCTGCTATATCGAATCCAGCATAGATAATTTGTGATAGCATTTGGTTATCAAATACAAAATCATCTGAATTCTCATTAAAATTAATTCCTTCCAATACTTCTCGACTAAAGGATCTATAGCCTGTATGATATTCTGATAATTTATAATTGACCAGTAGGTTTTGCGTAAAAGTCAAAAAACGATTCGCGATATATTTATATAATGGCATTCCTCCTTTCAATGCTCCTTTTCCCAAAATTCTAGAACCCAAAACCACTGGATATAATTCATCTCCTATGATATTGACCATCGCAGGAATCAGTTTTGGAGTATATTGATAATCAGGATGTAACATAATGATAATGTCTCCTCCTAATTCTAACGCCTTATTATACAGCGTTTTTTGATTGCCTCCATAGCCTTTGTTTTTTTCATGGCGAATAGCATGCTTAATGCCTATCTTCCTTGCGACTTCCAAAGTGCTATCATTACTTGCATCATCACACAAGATGACTTCATCCACCAAATCCATAGGAATTTCCTTATAGGTTTTTTCCAATGTCAATGCTGCATTATACGCAGGTAGTACCACGATTACTTTCTTACCTTTATACATCTTAAAATATGTTCTTACTCTACTAGATCTATGAATTGGGTTGCTGACAAAGATTTGGTATTATACTTTAACCATAATTTATCCTTCAACTGATACAAACTATCTTTAGTCACTGTCTTTATGAGTTGCCCTTTGCCTAAAGTTACTTCGTTGATTACTTTGCTTTTCTTTATATCAAAAATCTTACCCTTTGCATCTATCAACAAAAGTGATTCTTCTCCGTTCAATTTCTCCTGTCGAAAATCCTTCATGCTCATTTTCTTCCTTGCTTTTATATTTACTAATTCCAAAGGCACTTTTACATCATATTTCACATCATCCAAATTAGTAAATGACAAAGTCAATCCTTCATCTCCATCTATAGAATGCAATAATGAATAATAAATACCTTTATGCTCCATGAATTTCTTTTTCATCACTTTTCCATTCATCTCCACATCTTCCTCTAAAAAATAAGGACGAGAATCTTCATCTTTTACATAAAAACGTACTTCAGATTTCACAGATTTATCATTACCATTCAATTGAGTAGCAATATCACAGTATATTTTTTCATTAGGATTATGCACTCCTGTATCAGTAGGTACGCAAGCGTATCCTCCAATTAATAACCAGATAAAAAAAACGTATTTTAATATATCGTATCCCATTTACATCAAATAAAATCCTAAGTGAAGTGAATTTAATAACTTATACCATTATGCTTGTTCCTTTTCCTTCTAAAAAACACAAAAAATAGTTCCATAACTAGGCTATACAACGATTTTTTAAATTCTTTACAAGAAAAAATTACTTCGCATTTTAAAACAACTTATTAAATTCATTTCACTAAGATAATAGGTTTTACCTCTCAAAATAAATATTTAACTCAAATGTCATGCAACCTAAAAATTACATTAATGCACTATTAAGTAAATTACTAAACTAGAATTATGCAAAAAAATTACATGGACTGATGTTGTTTAAAAAGTGATTGATAAAAATGATTGTAAGTGCTTGATTTATAAGACGAAGCTCTTTTTGAGTGTAATAGTCATGGCTATGGGACTTAAAATAGCTGAAGTATTAGGTAATCAATACCTTGCAAGCGGATTATTAAATCAATTTTAAACAACTTCTCTGGTATAATTGCATATAAAGCCGTAAATTTGCAAACTTATGAATAAAAAGCTGCTATTTATATTAAGCATGACCATTATTTTCTGTGCATCTGCCTGTAAATCAGAGTTTGAGACTGTACGCCAGAATGGTTCTGCCGAAGAACGACTTGCATTAGCAAAGAAATATCTTGAAGATGATCAATGCTTCAAGGCTCAATCCCTATTCGAAAGTGTGATAGGAGCATATAGAGGTTTACCCGAACAGGAGGACATCTATTTCAAATACGCTCAATCTCATTATTGCCAAGGCAGTTATATGACTGCTGCTCATTACTTTGGTAATTTCTCAAGTACTTATGCCAATAGTGATTTGAGAGAAGAAGCTGATTACATGATAGCTTATTCTTATTATCAGTTATCTCCAGATTACAAGCTAGAGCAAACTTATACAGAGAAAGCTGTCAATCAATTACAGCTTTTTATCAATACCCATTCAGATAGCGAAAAGGTAAAAGATGCTAATCGTATTATAGATGAATGTCGTAAAAAAATGGAAAAGAAAGCCTTTGCTGAAGGTAATCTTTACTATGACGTAAAGGAATATGAGGCTGCTACCGTTTCATTTAAGAATTTATTAAAAGATTACCCAGAGACACCTAATGCAGAAGAAGTTCGTTATCTAATAGCAAAAGCTTCTCATAGATGGGCAGAAAGAAGTATTCTTTCCAAACAGGAAGAAAGATATAGTATTGCTACTACTAGTGCAGAGTCTTTTTTGGCTCGTCATACCAGTAGCGGATTTACCAAGGAAGTTAAATCCATTTTAAACGATTCTATTAATAAAGTAAAGGAATTAAGAAATGAGTGATGATATCAAAAGCAGGGCTCAGGGACTAGATGCTAGTGCCAGACCAAGAAATGTTGATCAGATTGCAGCGAAGACAACTAATATCTACGAATCCTTGTCTGTAATTTCTCACAGAGCTAGACAACTTTCTGTGCAATTGAAGAAAGAACTTCAAGGTAAATTGGAAGAATTTTCTTCTGCTACGGATAGTTTAGAAGAAGTGAACGAGAATAAGGAGCAGATAGAAATCTCAAAGTTCTACGAACGTCTTCCTAATCCTGTTACAATAGCTATAAAAGAATTTATGGACGACCAGTTGACTTTCAGAAGAAGAGATGAGACTATAGAGGATTAATCAATCCCGTCTTATATTAAAAACATATGGTGCATTCATCCTTAAAAGGAAAAAAGATACTGCTCGGTGTTACCGGCAGTATCGCTGCGTATAAGGCTGCCGCTCTTATTAGATTATTCATCAAAAAAGGAGCAGAAGTACAAGTGGTAATGACATCTTCTGCGGCAGATTTCATTACAACACTTACTTTATCCACCTTATCCAAACACCCTGTTCATTCAGATGTAAGTTCAGATGCAGGTTGGAATAATCATGTGGATATAGGATTATGGGCAGATGCCATGATCATCGCTCCTGCTACAGCCAATACATTAGCAAAATTAGCCAATGGATTATGTGATAATATGGTCACAGCTACTTATTTATCCGCAAGATGTCCAGTATTCGTAGCTCCTGCTATGGATGTAGATATGTGGCATCATCC
>JBNMOV010000137.1:0-10594 GCA_051275765.1 Maribacter sp.
TAGAATCTGGAGAACAAGAATAATCCGTACCAAAACCAATAAAAAATGGTTTTGATGCAGCACTCGCTCAGTAACTTGGTCCTGACGAATATGGCATGCATTAATATGTAATGGCTTTTCTAAAAAAAGGTCCTAATAGGGATCAATCAAAAGAAGAAGCTAATGAATTACTGCGAGCACATATGGATAATATTGGACGGCTCACTGATGAAGGAAAACTAGTTTTGGCAGGTCCATTTATGGATGATGGAGAAGTCAGGGGCATTTATATTTTCGATGTAAAAACAGTGGAAGAAGCCAAAAAATTGACAGAAACAGATCCTGCTATCCAAGCTGGAAGTCTTATCATGGATTTACATCCTTGGTATGGTTCTGCTGCATTGATGCAAATGAATGAGATTCATAAAAAAGTAGCAAAAAGTAGATATTGATATATTGGGTGGTGTAATCATATCTAATAAATATGTGCCTCTTTCGTCAAACAGTAGCAGACCATTGGGGTTTAAAGTTTGGCAACGTACTGAAAATTAACTGTTCAGGTTTTCAATAATAAGGAAACCCCAATGGTCTTGGTGCTTATTTTCAATACTACCAGATACTGAGATGCTTAGGTTGATAGATTAAGTAGACTGTTTGATCATTAGTTCTTATTAAGAAACTTGGATTAAAGAAATTTAAAAGGAACGAAAACAACTTTCTCATAGTTAACCTCATAAAATAACCAATATGGGACTTATCATTATTTTTGGACCACCTGCTGTAGGCAAAATGACAGTAGGACAGGCAGTTGCTAAAAAGACAGGCTACAAACTTTTTCATAATCATATGAGTATAGATATGGTTATTCCTATTTTCCCATTTGGAGCAAATGAATTTACGCCTACTGTAAATAGCATTAGAAATGTCGTGTTTAAAGAAGCGGCAGCTTCTAAAGATAAGAATTTCAAAGGCTTGATTTTTACCGTTTGCTGGGCTTTTAATTTGGAAGAAGATACGCAAGAAACAGAAGCCATTGCCAAAATATTCAAAGACCAAGGCAAGGAGGTTTATTTCTTAGAATTGTATGCTGATCTGGATACTCGACTACAAAGAAATACAACAGAAAATCGACTACAAAATAAACCCACCAAAAGGGATTTGGAATGGTCTGAAAGCAATGTAAAACAAATGGAAGCAGATTATGTCCTCAATTCTGATGGTAATATCCTCCACGGAGAAAAGTATCTGCGAGTGGATAATACTGATTTGGATGCGGATGCTGTGGCAGATTTATTTGTAAAGAAATTAGGATTATAATTTTTTCAAAAAATTAGCGAAAATCTGACTCAAAAATAAATGCGAACCACTTAGTCTGTGATTATCACTGACGAGGTGTAGATTTGCTAGATTTTCCTTTCCAAATCGGACAGAATATTCATAAGAAACAATATCATCTTGCCAGCCATGTATGATCTCTATATTATTGGTAATAACCCTGTATTCTTGTATCTCATAATTAGGCAAATACAATGCTGGACACATCAAAAATAAACCCTTCATATCGATTTCATTTGCTACGATGGTAGATACATAACCTCCCATACTCGAACCTACCAAAACAAGTTCAGTATATGCTGTATCAGATATGTTTTGTTTCAATAATTCCACTCTTTCTGCTGCATCCTTGCAAGAACGATAATCTATTGAAATGGGATGAAAGCCATTTTCTTTGGCTACTGTAGAAAGTAGTTGGATTTTTGTTCCGTTTGGTCCGCTTTCTTTTCCGTGTGATAAGATGACTATTTTCATGAGTAAATTTTCGATTATTTTTTAATAAAAACCCCTCCTAGTCTGCCCTTCGGGGAGGCTAGGAGGGGTTACACGATGAATTTGAAAATGCCTTTAAACTTTCACGACATTTGTCAAAGGACCATTTTTTTTACACCAACCAACCATTAGAATGCTCCACTCCTATTACATATTTAGAATTTTTCGTTTTACGAAAAGGGATAAATTGAGCGATGCGATCTACTTGGAATTCGTCTTCCTCATCATATTTTAATTCTAATACAATAGCTCTATCCATATGAGCATATTTTCTGAATTTACCATCATTCATAATAGAATGAAACTGCATCTGATAATCTACTGTTATCCTAAACTTTTGGTCACTCGTCCCCCAGTAGGAACGCTTGTAAGAACTCAATAAAACAGGAATAAGATTGGTATTGACTTTGGTTAGATTAGCGACTTCATCAGATAGACTATTGATGTCTTTTAAGTCAAAATCGTTGATTTTAAAAATGTCCTTATCGCCTAATTCGTTGATACGTTTTTTGATTTCCAATTTAGGTTTATGGCTTTTTGTCACATCAGTTCCATACCATCTAATACGGAATTTTTGTCTTTCTGCGATTCCCATTACATTATCATGATAGGTCTGCAAACCTAAAGTATCCCAATATACATTATTGACTTGTCTATCAGGAAATATCTTTCTGAATGAAGCTGGATGATTCCTAACCACCTGTAATACGACTGCCAAATCACTAGCTGTAATCCTATACTTTCGTTCGTATCTCATGAGGTTTAGCCTTTTATCTTTTGAGCGTTCAATACTAATTGAGAGCCTTTTTCTATAATGTGTAATATCTCAATATTCTCTGCTTCATAGCCATTGATATAGATTATTCCTCCACCATATTCTGGTTTTTTACGGAATGCAGCGAAGCCTTGTTGACAGTTTTCCAACTTCAAATTTTTGATTTGCAGAATGGATAAATCCTTTGATGCCACTCCTAAAACAGCATTCTTAATCGTTAGATTTTCTGCTTTCACTTTTGACTGTTCGCCTACACTAAGACCTTTATCCCCTCCCTTATCTACGATACAATCGAAAATATCTATGATACTTCCAGAAAAATCCATTCCATCATTTCCTGTATTTATAAAACGGGAATCATGTATTTCGCCAATACAAAAATCAGCATCAAAACCATCCCCAAAAGTATTGGAAATCGTCATGTCGTTAATCTTGAAATTGGAACGAATGATATTAAGAGCATCTTCACAGGAATTTTCTGTAATGATACAATTGCTAATATCCACATTAGATTCATAAAAAGTAACTGCTCCTGTTAATATCCAATTTTTATGTTTCCAGGTATCAAATCCCGTGAATAATACATTCTCAATAATCGATTTCCCATCTGCCTGCATCACGACGAATCCGTTGGCAGATTGATCGGAAGAACTTAGTCTTATGGGATATTCTTCTGAACCTTGCATCTCTACAGGGGATTTGCTGATAAATGCTGCTCCATTCGTAAAATCTAATTCTACTCCTTCTTCAAATACAACGGTATATCCTTCTGGAATAATTATATTCTTAGTGATGGTCGCCTTGGTTTCTTGCTCAAAAAATATGCGATTACCTACTATATTATAAATAGCTGTAGTATCTAAAATAGCATTAGAAAAAATATCTTGAGAAGAAGAATGATCTTCTGGAGCATCTATTCCGTTTATTTTAGAATAGACGATAACATCCATTCCTATCGGACGACCAAAGACATATTTGGCATTAGCAGGTACATCAAACTCATTATACTTCTGTATATTTTTGCTGAATGTATAGCCCCATATAAAATCAGGATTATCAAATTCAAAATCCATATTTTTCTTCGTTGTTCCTGTTCCTAAAATGACCATAGGAAGTCCTAATTTATTCTTGATTTTTATCGTCTTGCTTACTTCATCTTTTCTAATAGGAGAAGTATAAGTAATGAGCGTTTTTTCATTATAAGGCTGGAGAAGTCCTTGTATCTTTACTGCCCTGGATTTCATGAAATAGGTTTCAAAAACAGCTTCCTCGAATTCTGTTTTAAGAAAATCCTTACGGAGTATGGCTTCCTTTCTTATCTTTTTAGCAAAATCAGCTACATATTCTTCTTGAGTAAATTCATCTAGATAATGAACATATTTATGTATAAAATTGGTATCTCTAGACAGTTTATAAAAAACATCCACTAGTTCCTTTCCATTAGGTTCGCCAAAAAACATCTGCCCTCTGAAAACCAAATTTGGTTCTTGCTTATTCACATTTCCATCATAACCTATGGGTTCTAATTTATTAATCACAGGATTATAATAAAATCGTTGATTATGCCAGATACTTGCATGATGTGCACCAGTCAAATCACAGATAGCAAAATACTTTGCCATCAAGTCCAGATCAAATACTTCTTCTGGTGTCTTTAATTGGTGTTGACTTTGATACAATAAATTATGTGCCTCTGTCATATGCCTCGATAAAGTAGGCGATTTGGATATTTTACTTTCTCCAAATGGGGTTATTTCTGCACCATCATATTTATAATTATTGGTTATCGAACCATCTGGCAAGTAGTATAATTTTTTCATTACCCTTTCTCTTGCCTCCCAAGTAACAGATTCATCATATCTCACTATGGGACCTTCCCTCCTCGATTTATATTCTAATAATTGCTTCTCAAAATGCTCTTCATAAGCATAAACGCCCCTTGGTTCTCCATTAACTTTAAATGTAACGAAATCATAACGAGTCGTCAAAACATCCTCTTTTTCCCAAAGAACATGGAGTATCCATTCGTATAAAAAATTACGTGCTTCAGGCGATTGAAAAGAAACGGTTCTTAATCTTCTCCAAGTATGATCTTTCTTAAATTTTACTCGATACGACCATTTTGTTCCCTTCAAGTGATCTGTCCAATCTCCTTTTAATCTCACTTTAGCGTCTAAAACTTTATCTCCTTCTTCCAATTTAGCATCCACCCAATCATCATCACTAGAAACCAATACCAGATGGGATATCGCCTTTTTTCTTATTCTTTCCAGTTTTGCCATGCCTTCATCATTTATTCTCAGATTGACTTCAGATGGCTTAAAAGCTGGAATAATGTAAGAAGGAAATGATTCTGTAAATTCAATTTTTAAATCATCAAAATAGATTTCGCCTTTACCTTTCACTTCTAAATCGAGGACTAAAGTCTTTATTTCTTCATTGCTTGGTGCATAAAACCAGCACTCCATTTCAGACCATCCTTCTTTCTCTTCAAAGTCGCTAAAAGAACGATTGAATAGTTTTTCTTTCTTAGAATTGACATTAATAATAGGCTTTGCTTGTCCCTTATTTATTTTTACCCACACCGTAACATGAGCGTATAAATCTCCAGGATTATTTATTTCTACATAAGCCACATGTTGAGATGAATCACTTGGAACGAGGATAGCATGCTTTCCTGTTTTAGCTAATGCATTTGTTTGAAAACCATTGTGTGAAAATGAATATCCCTTATCATAAAATGATTCTCCTCTTTTATTCTCAAAAGAAGTTTTTATAGTGATTTCAGTAGCTTTCCATTTTCCACTAGCTATGTAATAAACACCACATATCAGCAACAGTCCCAACAGTATCAAAACTAGACGAGGAAGGATTTTTCTATAATCCAATTTGTTGGATTGTTGTTTGATGATCATTCTTTAATCAGTTTATCTTTCAATTTGATACGAGAACCTTTTTCTACTTGATAGAGTATCGTTACTTCTTTAGTGGTATAGTCTATTACGTCGATCTTCGCTCCTCCATATTCTGGCTTTTTGCGGAATGCAGCAAAACCTTGTTGACAATTTTCTAAGTCGATAGTTTTTACATATACATAAGATAAATCCTTGGCAGCCAGTCCTAATACTGCATTTTTGATGACTAATTTTTTTACAGTAATCGTGGATTCTTCTCCAGCACTCAGCCCTTTGTCGCCACTACCATCTACGATGCAATCATCTATCGCGATGATGCTACCAGAAAAATCCATTCCATCATTTCCTGTATTTAGGAATTGAGAATGTGAGATTTTTCCTTTACAAAAATCTGCATCGAATCCATCTCCAAAGGTTTCTGCAATGGTCATTTCTCTTATATCAAATTCTGAACGAATGATATTCAAGGCATCTTCACAGGAATTAGAACGGATAATCGTCTTTTCTATTTTTACATCAGATTCGTAAAAAGTGACTGCTCCTGTGAGTTGCCAATTTTTATATTTCCAAGTATCTAAATTGCTAAAAACGGCATAATTCAGTATGGATTTTCCTCCAGCTTGCATTACAGTAAAACCTCTCGCACTTTTATCAGAAGAAGTAATAACTACTGGCGATCCATCTGTTCCATTCATTTCTACAGGCGACTGACTCATGAATGCAGCTCCTTTAATAAAGTCTAACTGGCAGCCTTGTTCGAAGATAACTTTGTATCCTTTTGGAATGATAATATCCTTAGATATAGTCTGAATTCCTTCTTGAAAAATGATGTACTTATTCCTTATGCTGTATATTCCTGTTGTATCTAATTCTACATTCGAAAAGATTTCTTGTGAGGCTGTTGTATTCCTAGGAGTAGAATATTTATGAATGGTAGAATGCATTATTGTATCCATTCCTATAGGTTGGAAGAAGATATATTTGGCTTCTAAAGGAATGTCAAGCGTTTCGTAGCGGTGTATTTTTTTGCCATGATTATTCCATGCTACGATGGGTTCATCCAATGCGAAATTCATATTTTCAGCATAGACTCCTGTTCCTAATACTTTTAATGGAATACCATGTTTATTTTTGAATACGATTTTTTTAGTTGTTACACCTCTGCCTTGCTCGTTTGCAATGATAGCATGTTCATTTGCAGGATATAGTGCCAATTGTATTTTTTTAGCTCGATTAACTATCTGATTAGGATCGAATGTAGCAGTAGGAAATTCTGTTTTTAAAAATTCTTGTCTTGCCAATGCTCCTGCTTTTACTTCTTTGACAAAAGCATAGACATAATCTTGTTGTGTGAATTTATCTAGGAAATAAATATATCTATTCACAAACGATGTATCAGCAGACAGGTTTTCAAAAACACCTATATCATCCTTTGTATCCTCTGGATATCCAAAGTGTTTTTGTCCTAAAAAACTTCCTTCATACCAAATCAATCCTACGTTTCCATCATAACCTATAGGTTCTAATTTATTGGTAGCAGGATTATAATAGAATCGTTGATTGTGCCAAATAATCGCATGATGTGCATCCATGAGATCACAAATAGCATAATACTTTGCTAATTGATCTATATCGAATATTTCACTAGCTGGTTTTAGTTTACTTTGGTATTGATATAGTAAGTTATTTGCCTCATCAAAATGCTTTGCTAATACTGGTGATTTCAAGGTTTTACTTTCACCAAAAGCAGTAATTTCTGCATCCTTGAATTGAGCATATTCTCCTGCTATCGAAGAAGGCAGTGAATTATATTTTTTCATTGCCTTCTGCCAAGCATTCCACATGGCAGCTTCTTGAAATTTGACGATAGGTCCTTCTCTCCTAGATTTATATTCTAATAATTGCTTTTCGAAATGTTCTTCGTAAGCGTAGATTCCTTTAGGTACACCATTAAAATCCATGGAAACAAAATCGTAGCGAGTCGTGAGGATGTCTTCTCTTTCCCATAATTGATGAAGCACCCATTCGTAGAGTAAATTTCTTGCTTTTGGCGTTTGGAAAGAAACTGTTTTGAGGCGTTTCCACGTGTGATCTTTTTTGAATTTCACTCGATACGACCATTTATCACCACTCAAATGATCTGTCCAATCTCCTTTCAATCTAGCTTTAGCATCTAGTTCGTTTTCGCCTTCTTCTAGTTTTACATTGATCCAATCATCATCTGAAGAAATTAAAATTCCTCTTTCTAATGCCTCATTTCTTTTCTTGGATATTTTATCAAATTCTACAGGATCTATCCTTAGATTCAATTTTTCTGGTTGGAAGGCTGGACTATTAGATACTGGAGCTATCTTAGTGAATTTTATGGCTAAATCATCGAAATAAATTTCACCTTTCCCTTCTACTTCCAAATTCAATACAATCGTATCCACATTATTGGGAGGCAAAAAAGAAAACTCCATTTTAGACCAATCATCCTTTTTATCAAATTCACTAAAAGAACGACTGAATATCTTTTCTTTCTTTGCATTGATATGAATGATAGGTTTTGGATTGCCCTTCCCTACTTTCGCCCAAACAGACACATGAGCATATAAATTTTTAGGATGACCAATTTCTATAAATGAAGTATGCTGAGAACTATCGCTTAATACAAGAATAGCATATTCTCCAGTTTTGGCAAGAGTTTTCGTTTGGAATTCACTACCAGAAAAAAGATGTCCAGCACCATAAAAAGATGTTCCTTTTGTCTTTTCGTAAGAGGTATCAATTAATAATTGTTGGCTTGTATTTTCATTGAAAACATAATAAATACCAGCCAATAGCAAAAGCCCCACTACAATTAGCATAAGGCGAGGCAAAAGACGTTGATAATTAAAAGGTATGGCAGATGGCTGCTTGACTATCATATAATCAAATTAGGCTGATCTATGAATGAAACCGTAGTTTTTTCAGACATCCCTCTTATCTTTTTCCTGACAGATTCTAACTGTGCAACACTCTCTGCTTTACAGATAAATGACACATCTAAACCTGTAGATAAACTATCCATTCTCTTGAGTTCTACATAAGGCAAATCCTCTGACAATAAGGCTACAATCTCTTCTATATTTTCCTTATCTGTACTAATATTGATGTACATCTTGTCTTCTGTCTTAAAGGATTCTTGCTTGTATATGAATTTACTTAACCAAAGTAAGAGCAGAATTAACAATATCGCTATCGTAGCTAAAATGGGCTTATTCGCTCCATTGGCAAGACCTATGCCTATCACTAAAAACAAGAAGGTTAACTCTTCGGGATCTTTAATCGCAGCTCTAAAACGTACGATAGATAATGCACCTACCAATCCCAAAGACAATGCTACGGAAGATTGAATAATGGTAATAATCAACATCGTACCTAATGCCAAAGGCAAAAATATGCTCGCAAATTTCTTACGATTACTGACTGCTGAACCAAAATATAGATAATAATATTGGACAACTATGGTCAATATGGTAGCAACGATAAGATTAATGATAAAGGAAGTGAGATCTACTGTATTAGTAAATTGTTCCAAGTATTGTTCGAATATTGATCCTTCCATTTTTTATATGCTAAACGCTAGTTAATTACACAAAAATAAAGCGGGGGCAAAGATAGGGAATGTAATTGATAGATTAATATAGAATACAAGCTTGACTTTAAACTCGCTACTTTTTTAATTTAAGGATGTTTTTAAACGTAAATATGTTAATACTAAAAATTACTTCTAATTTTATGGAATTTTATTCCTAAATGAATCTTTATTATAAGTACAAGGTTACTAACTTTGTAGATAACTCAATTTGCTACCAAATTAATACATACTATATATGAATATTGCTGCTGCCAAAGATGTTTTGAAAACCTATTTTGGATATGATAAATTTCGTCCTATGCAGGAGGAAATTATCCAAGCGGTTTATGATCAGAAGGATGTAGTCGTATTAATGCCTACTGGAGGTGGAAAATCTATTTGCTTTCAGATCCCTGCTGTCACTATGCCTGGAACCTGTCTAGTCATTTCTCCTTTAATTGCCTTGATGAAAGATCAAGTAGAAGGATTGAAATCTAATGGTATCTCAGCTGCATTTATGAATAGTAGCTTAGGTGGTATGGAAATGATGGCTGTCCAAAATGATTTGGCTAGAGGAAAAATAGATTTACTCTATATTTCTCCAGAAAAAGCAGTTACGCATGATTTTATCACTTTTATGAAAAATATAAAAGTGAATATGATTGCGATAGATGAAGCACATTGTATTTCATCTTGGGGACATGATTTTCGTCCAGAGTATACGAAGTTGAAATTTTTGCGACAGCAATTTACAACAGCTCCTATCATCGCTTTGACTGCGACTGCTGATAGATTGACGAGAAAAGATATAGAGGATCAACTAGGACTAAAAGATCCAGAACGTTTCACTGCTTCATTCGACAGACCTAATTTGAGTTTGACTGTACTTCCAGGTAGAAACAGAATGGAACAAATCGTGAGTTTCGTTAAAGGCAAACCTAACCAGTCTGGTATTATTTATTGTCTAAGCAGAAAGAGTACAGAAAAACTCGCTGCTAGTCTGAATAAAAATGGTATCAAAGCTGCACATTATCATGCAGGACTGCCTAGTCAAATGCGATCTGAGGTGCAGGAGGATTTTATTAATGATAATATTCCTATCATCTGTGCTACGATTGCCTTTGGAATGGGAATTGATAAATCTAATGTGAGATGGGTTATTCATTATAATCTGCCTAAAAATCTGGAAGGATATTATCAAGAAATAGGTCGTGCTGGAAGAGATGGAGCGAAGGCAGATACTTTGCTTTTTTATAGCTACGCAGATGTATCTATGCTGCGAGATATATTGACCAAAAACGAATCGCAGAACGAAGGTTTGCAACTCGCAAAATTGGAGAGAATGCAGCAATATGCAGATTCGCTGATTTGTAGAAGGAAAATATTATTGAATTATTTTTCTGAAAATACAGACGGTAATTGTGGCAACTGCGACATTTGTAAAAACCCTCCACAGCATTTCGATGGTACTGTATTGGCACAAAAAGCTTTGTCTGC
>JBNMOV010000138.1:0-10545 GCA_051275765.1 Maribacter sp.
AGGGACGAGAAACAAATAAACGCTACATTCTAACTTGCCTTTTTGTTTGCTAACTTCGTTGAAAATACTCGCCATAGCTACGGCTATGTCTGCATTTTTCGCCTTATTAGCAAGCAAAAATCCTGCGTTATAAGTTGTAGCGTTTATTTATTTCTCATCCCTTAGTTTTCAACTATTGCGTAACATCATGCTCACAAAGAGAGCCATCATAATAAAATACTATGATGGCTCTCTTTGTAAGCGTATTCGTTTGTAAATAATATCTACAAACATCCTTTTTTATATTTACATCAATCCAATTCCTCAAAAAATCCAGTTTTCCTATTTTTCTTTACATTATCCCATTCATAGCATTTGCCATTCATGGCAATAAATACACCTGATTTATTCATCTGTGCAAAAGCAAAAGCTGATCCTAAGTTAAAGAAACCATCAGAAGACGTACCAAAAGCATAAGGAACCATCGCACCAAATAGTATGATTGTTTTTCCTTCTATATTGGCATCATGAAGAATTTTTGCAGTCTCAACCATCGTATCTGTACCATGAGTAACAATGATATTTTCATTCTTACTTCGTCTGCAATTATGTACAATGATTTCTCTATCTGTATCCGTCATTTCCAAGCTATCCACCATCATCAAGGTTTTGATATCCACATCTACTGTACATCTGCCACGTTCTAGCATGTTTTGCAAATGTGTATCCTTGAAAAATAATTCGCCAGTAATAAAATTATATTCCTTATCGAATGTTCCTCCCGTGATAAAGATTTGTATCATAATTAGAGTTTATTAGGAGTTTGATTTTTAGAATAAAAATAGTCATTTTTTTGATTAGACAAGGCACAAAAAACAGAGCTACTCCATAGCGTAGTGAGTATTTTTGGAACGAAGTATAATTAAAAAAGTGGTATTTTTAAATGAATTATTAAATTTTTAACAAACTCTTAGTTTTGATATTCTGCTATTAATATAATAGCTGCAATAATTAATACACCTAACAATATTGCAAAAGCAACCTTGAATGGCGAAATTGGTTTTTTACCACCTACTTTTCCTGTCTGTCCATTAATTGTAAAGTGATAGACTTTGTTCTGATATTTATACGAACTTATCCAAAGTGGTAATATAATCTGTTTGAATGTCTTGAGATATTTTTTTGTTTCTACTCGAAGCGATTTCTGTGTATCTCCTCCAAGTTCCATAGAGCATAAATCCTTCAATCTTTTATTCATAATGTCATCCGCCCTGCGATAACCTTCGTCTACTTCTACGCTATATATTTCCCCTTCCCAACCTAGCATCAGCTTAGGATCATAATTCACTACTTCATCTAATCTATAAGGAAATATCTTCTTGATCGCATCCTGATCCAAGCCATGAGAAGCCACCACTAATATATCATCGAAGAAATGTCGAAGGTTTCCAGATTTGCTCTGCCAACGTACTTTTTGCACTTGTTGCGTTTGCATTTGCCCATTGACACGAACTTGGCGAGTTTCATAATAATAATATCCTGCCTGTCCTGACCATTGAGAATCTGTCTGTGCATCATATGTCCAAAATGGAATATAGATACCATGCAAATCTTCCAGAATTGCCATCGTTTTTAGCTTCGTAGGATGAAACCAACCTCGCTTTATCCACTTATTGAAACCTACTTCTGCATCCTTAGTTCCCACCATAAACGGAATAATTCCCGCTGGTTTGATATACTGATGATCAAAAGCTTCAACATTCACATTATCAGAACCACAGAAGCCACATTTCACCTTGACCTTGTCGCTCTCTACCATGAATTTGGATCCACAACTTTGGCAATCAAATACCTTCTTCCCTATTTCTTCTACTGTTTGTTTAGGTGCAGCAGCTACGGCTTCTTCTAGTGGATTTTCTACCAGTTTATCATTGGCTCGACTATAATCTTCTGAATAACCACAGTAATCACAGGCTACTTTCTGCTTTTCAGCAGAATAACCCAACTTGCCACCACAACCGGGGCAAGGATACATATACGCCTTATCTATAATATCGTGTTCATCGAAATCTGACACTTCTTCTTAATTTTTCCACAAAATAAGATTATTAATAATTTATTGATACTAGAACTAGACAAATCTTCTAGAAATATGGATAAACATTTACCAGTTACCCTAAACCGTTACCAGTATTTAGTTATTCTATAATTTTTAGCGGTAATACTAATCATTAAATATTAATGTTTCATTTCATCATTTAGGGATAAAAGCAACTGATAATTATTTACTGTTTACTGGTAACGGAGAACTGTTCACTAGCAAATTATAACATTAGCCTTTATTTTAATATTTTTACAATCGCATATTAAAACACAAAAAATAAAACGGAAAGAAAACTCGTTATGCTTTCTTTCTAAGCATACATGTTGCAACACCTTATTTTCATCATTTAAAATGAAATACCAATGAGATTAAAAACGAATATCTTACTAATGCTTTGCATTTGTTTCTTCCTACCTTCTTGTATTAGCAAGAAAAAACACATGTCTTCGCAAAGATCTTTGAAACAGCAGATCGTGGAAAATGACTTCCAAATGGGCAAACTAGGCAAAGAATTGAATGCCTGTATGAATAAAGTATCTGAGTGTGATAAAGAAAAAGAGAAACTGAATGGAGAAATCAATGGTTTACAAGGCAAATTAGATTTGAGAGTAGAACAAATCGATGATTTAAAAGCACAAGTAAAAGATATCCAAGGTCAAAGAGATAAGCAATTGACACAAGTAGGCGATTTGACGGTATTATCTCAATCTGCTAGTGACAACATCAAGGAAACACTTTCTCAGTTAGAGAGTAAGGATGAATATATCCATTTACTACAAGCTGCTAAATCCAAAGCAGATTCAATTAATCTTGCATTAGCTATTAATCTGAAAGGTGTATTACAACAAGATATTTCTGATTCTGATGTAGAAGTAAAAGTAGATAAGACGGTTGTATTTATCAATTTATCTGATAAGATGTTGTACAATAGTGGTAGCTATACGATTACTTCCAGAGCAGATGAAGTACTAGGAAAAATCGCTAAAATCATTCAGTCTAGACCAGACTTAGAAGTAATGGTAGAAGGCTATACAGATAATGTGCCGATTAACAAGGCTTGTGTAAAGGACAATTGGGAATTGAGTGTATTAAGAGCGACATCTGTTGTGAAAGCATTGCAAACCAAGCATAATGTAGATCCAGATAAGTTAATTGCAGCAGGAAGAGGTCAATATAATACCTTGGCTAGTAATGATACTTTTGAAGGAAGACAAACGAATAGAAGAACAAGAATTATTATCCTTCCTAAGTTGGATCAATTCTACGACTTATTAGATCCTTCAAAGGCTCCTAAGGCGAAGTAAAAAAATTAATGATTGGAGTAATTAATCATCAATTACTCCAATCATTAATTTTTAATATTTTAAAGTCTGTTATTGGAAACAATCATTTCTGATATATCCACTACCATAATATCATCTTGCTTATCCTTGGATTTTATCCCATCTGAAAACATCGTGATACAAAATGGACAATTTGCTACGATCACTTCTGCTCCAGTTTCTATCGCTTCCTCTGCACGTTCCGTATTGATACGCTTATCGCCAGGTTCGTCTTCCTTGAACATCTGAGAACCTCCAGCACCGCAGCACAAACCATTGGTTTTGCTACGTTTCATCTCCACCAAATGGTTATCCAATTTCTCCAAGACTTCTCGTGGAGCTTCATAAACACCATTCACTCTACCTAAATAACAGGAATCATGATAAGTGATACGCTTGCCATTGAAAGCATTACCTCCTTTGAGAATTAATCGACCTTCATTGATCAAATCATTGATGAACTGCGTATGATGTATCACATCATAATTACCACCTAATGCAGGATATTCATTTTTCAATGTATTGAAACAATGCGGACAAGCCGTCACGATTCGTTTTACATTGTACATGTTCAATGTTTCGATATTCTGCAATGCCATCATCTGAAATACGAACTCATTTCCTGCTCTACGAGCTGGATCTCCAGTACAACTTTCCTCTTGTCCTAAAATAGCAAATGAAATATTAGCCTCATTCATGATCTTAGAAAAAGCTATCGCTACTTTCTGAGCTCTAGCATCAAAACTGCCCGCACAACCTACCCAATACAACACTTCCGGCTCTATACCTTGTGCTGCTAATTCAGACATGATGGGGATGTTTAGTTTTTTATCTTGCATCTCTTTTTTATTAATGATTGGAGTAATTAATGATTAATGATTGAAAATAGTAATTGGAGTGATTTTTATTAACGATTGAAGAATTGATAGTGAATACTTAAATACTCCACTCTACTTCCCTAATCATTAATCACTCAATCATCAATCATTAATATCCTTCGTCGCATCTGTCGCCCATTTATCTCTAGCGTCAGCTACTTGCCATGGAGAACCTCCATTTTCTATACTGGTAAACATTGGAATCCAGTCACTAGGACCAGCTGATTCTGTCAATATTTCGTATCTCCTTAGCTTCAATATAGGTTCTAATGGAGAAATCATCACTGGACAAGCTTCTACACAAGCATTACAAGTCGTACAAGCGTGTAGTTCTTCTCTTGATATATAATCGAATAATGATTTTCCATCATCGTAATTATCTTCTGTAAATTCTCCAGCACGTATCTTTTTTCCTACTTCGTCTGCTCTATCTCTGATGTCCATGACTATCTTTCTAGGAGATAGTTTCTTTCCAGTTATATTCGCTGGACAGACATCTGTACATCTACCACATTCTGTACAAGTATAAGCATCTAAAATATTTTTCCAACTCAAGCCAAAAACGTCTTTTGCTCCAAATTCTGGTAATTCATCGCCAGGTTCTTCAGCAGACATTTCTGAAAGTCCCATCATCATCTTTACCTCATTCATTACATCTGGCATATTCTCCATTTCTCCTCTAGAATTCAAAGGAGCAAAATAGGTATTAGGAAACGCCAACATGATATGTAAATGCTTAGAAAATGGCAAGTAAACCAAAAAGCCCAAAACAGTCATTATATGTCCCCACCAGCCAAAACGCTCAACTAGATTCAATATCCAAGTACCAAGTTCTCCATATTCAGCTAGCCAGCCAAATAATAGAGGTCCAACAAATTGACTAACAGCAAAACCATAAGAACCATGTTCGCCATAAGCTATACCATGTGCATGCGAATGTCCATGATTATATAATACTTCATCAGCACCATTCATACAGAAAATGAATGTGATCAATATCAATTCTAATACTAGAATGATATTACCATCCCATTTTGGCCAACCTCCCATTTCTGCTTTATGGAAACGAGGAAGTTTCAATGCGTTTCTTCTCGCTAAGAATATGATCGTCGCACCAAAAGCTAACACAGATAGAATTTCTATCATGGATACGCTAGCTGTATAGGGATCTATTCCAAATAAAGTAAGTTTGGGATCTACTAGATAATATCTGAAAAAGCGATGTTCTCCAAAAAATCCATCCCAGAAAATTTCTACTAGCTCGATTTGAGTAACCAAAAATGCCACATAAATGCACAAGTGCATGAGGGCTGGCACGATTCGTTTAAACATCTTTTTCTGTCCAAAGGCAATTAGTACCACGTTTTTAATCCTAGACACCTCACTTCCGGAAGTATCATAGTCCTTTCCTAGCCTAATATTGTAGTAAATTTGGGCATATTTATTAAAAGCAAAGCCAAAAGCACCAATTACTGCAATAGCAAATACAATTTGTTGAATCATAACTTATCTTTGCATTTTGATTGTATCTCCTAAGTGTGTTTTAAAGAAATCACAGGAATACTCATAGAATAGTTGCAATTTATTAACTATTCGCTAATTTTAAGAACATTTTTGCTATTCAAATTCATTTTAAATAATATCTATCATGAAAATCCTAAATGAACGCCAGATTTTGCAAAAAATAAAGCGTATAGCCATTGAAATTCTAGAAAGAAATTTCGATGAAAAAGAGATTATCTTAGCAGGTATCAATAACAATGGCTATGGATTTGCAGAGATGTTGGAAAAACACATCAATGAAGCAAGTCAGGTAAAAACCCGATTGACGCAAATACAATTGAATCCTGCTTCACCTGCCGATCATGAAATCAGCATAGGTATTCCATTAAAAGAATTGAAGCAAAAAATCATCATCATAGTGGATGATGTGGCAAATACAGGAAGAACCATATTTTTCGCCATGCAGCCACTATTGGAAATCATTCCTAAAAAAGTAGAGGTAGCTGTATTAGTGAATAGGAAACATAAGGCATTTCCTATTTCTTCTAATTATGTGGGTTTATCCCTCGCTACGACTTTGAATGAGAACATAGATGTAAGAATTATAGGAACTAAAAAAATGTCTGTACACTTAAATTGACAGTGAACAGTTACCAGTCACCAAAATGGAGCGAAGGTTTGACTTTTAGTTGTAAAACCAAAACTTCCTTATCTTTAAATTATTCATAAAGATAAGAGCAATAAAACTGGCAACTGATAACTGTTCATTGGTAATTGTTCACTGGTAACTGAATAAAAATGAAGGGAGTAAAAGTATTATACGAGGATAACCATTTGATAGCTGTTAATAAACCAGCTGGAGTATTGGTGCATGCAGATGAAACTGGAGATATGTCTTTAGACACTATGGTCAAGAAATATCTCAAGAAGAAATTCGATAAACCAGGAGAGGTATTTTTGGGTGTGATTCATCGTTTGGATAGACCAGTAAGTGGTGTGATTTTATTCGCTAGGACGAGTAAAGCATTGAGTAGGATGACGCAGCAATTTGCCAATCGAGAAGTAGAGAAAAAATATTGGGCAGTTACTTATCAGCGTCCAGATCCTAATGAGGATACTTTAGTGCATTATTTGACCAAAGATAAGGCAAAAAACAGAGTAAATCTCTCTGATAAGCTTAAAAAGAAAGGTGCTAAAAGATGTGAATTGGATTATGCATTATTATCTGAAGTAGGTGATCATTATCTGATAGATGTGAATTTGAAAACAGGTCGTTCTCATCAGATTCGAGCACAATTATCTAGAATAGGTTGTCCTATACGTGGCGATAAAAAATATGGCTCTACTTACAATCAAAGAGATGGTATGATACATCTTCATAGTAGGTTTATGTCATTCATGCATCCTGTAAAAAAGGAACGAATAACTATTTCTGGCTATCCTCCTAAGGAACAGATTTGGAATATGTTTAAGCATTTTTTGGTGAAGTGATTTACTAAATATTAGACATTATATTTTAGATGCTAGATTAGTGATGAGGTTAGGAGGGATTATTTTGAAAAATCAGCAAAATGAAAACAAAGAAGATTTTATCCATAGATGGTGGTGGTTCTAGGGGAATCATACCCGCTGTGATACTCAATAATATTTTTGATGATACAGGTATTTATCCTACAAAAATATTTGATGTATTCGCAGGTACTTCTACTGGAGGAATTATCGCATTGGCTTTATCTATAGGTGTGCCAACTAGTGATTTGGTCGATTTGTATTTATTTAAATCTGAGCAGATTTTTGCTGATTCGTTTTGGGATAATGTTCTTGATGTAACCCATTTATTTGGTGCTAAATACAACAATGATAATCTAAAGGGCATCGCTGATAATTTCTTTGGAAATATGACGATGGAAGATATTCATAAAAGGCATGATGGAAAGAAAATTTTCATGGTTCCTTCTTTTACATTAAATCCAGGAAAGGATCAAAAGAAAGAGAATTTCAGACCTGTGGTTTATAATTCATCTTATATTAAATTTAGACACGAGAAACTAACGAATATCGCTTTGAGGACTTCTGCGGCTCCTACTTACTTGCCTATTGTAGAAAAAGAATTCATAGATGGTGGCGTAGCAATTAACCACCCTGCACTATCTGCACTATCTTTTGCTGTGAGTAAAAATGAAAGTAGTATACCTAAATATCGTTTCGATGCTCCTATGAAAAAAGGACTTTCTTGGGATATTGATACCACCAAAATTCTTTCTTTGGGTTGTGGTACATCCAATAATAGTTTTATTACATCGAAACTAGTTTCTAAAGGCGATTGGGGATTATGGCAATGGCGTTCTCATATTGCTAACCTAATGATAGAATCCAATGTACAGTGTTCTGAATATTATGTAAGACAACTGCTACCCCAAAACAATTATCTTCGTTTACAACCTGATTTTTCTGAAGATAAATGTTTCGAAGAACTCAAAGACACTCCACTTGATTTGGATGTAAAAGATGTAGATTTGTTAGAAAAATTGAGAGAGGCTACGAATAAGTATTATGAGTTGAATAAGGATGAGATCATGAGGATAATTGAGGCCTAATCTCAACGACTAAACGACATAAAAAACCATAGGATTCTTACTAGAATTCTGTGGTTTTTTATGTTCTTTCGAACTGAGGGAGTTACAAACGTTCATACACTCAGGAAATAATAGAATTTTATCATTAAACCTTATTCTCTTTGATAAATATTTATCTCTCCATCTACACCACCAGCAATTATTCGATTATTTCTATATGAAATATTGGTAATCATTTTTGCCTTAGAATAGTCCTCTAAAATAGGCTGAACTCGAACTTCAACCTCATCTATCTTTAATTCATTATTTACAAAGACAAACAAACTGAAGTCAATGATATTCATAATAAACTAACTCATAATTTACTATACATTGAAAAATAATAAATACCATAAGTCTTAGAGCAGAAATGTCCTTTAGTTTTTTATTTCTGTTCTTCATCACTTCCACCATATCTTCCTTAATCCTTTTCTTCAATAGCATCAAATATGCTTTTATTATTATTCTTGTATAATTTAGCAACATAACTTGAGTGAGTTCTTCCTGTAATCAATAAGTCTTGGCGATTATCACCATCTACATCTGCAAAATCAACAGAAGAACTGCCTACTCCTGGAACAAAAGGCATGGTAATTCTTGAAAACAGACCTGTACCATCATTTTCATATAATTGAGTAATCAATCCACGTGGTTCAGCATATCCTGTAATGAGTACATCTGGATAATCATCGCCATTCACATCTGCAAAGGCAATAGAAGATCTTGTTACGCCTTGAAAAGATGTAGCCGATTTTGTAAATATACCTTTACCATCATTAATATATAATTCAGCAATGGATTCTTCTGAAGTCGCTCCTGTAATCAAAACATCTGGATAATTATCGCCATTCACATCTGCAAAGGCAACAGAACCATTTGATACTGCTTCAAAAGGACTAGACATTTCTGTAAATGTGCCTCTACCATCATTTTCATATAATTGAGTGATGCCAGTCGATTTTGAGATAGAAAATCCAGTGATTAAAACATCCAAATCTCCATCACTATTGACATCTGCAAAAGCAATGGAAGAAGTCCTTACTCCCTCAAAAGGAGTAGCTATTTCTGTAAATGTGCCTCTACCATTATTTTGGTATAATTTGGCAATATATCCGCCTTCACTTTCTCCTGTAATTAATACATCTTGATGGTTATCGCCATTCACATCGGCAAAAGCAACAGAACCATAATCGACACCATCAAAAGGTGTAGCAACCTCTTTAAATATGCCCTTTCCATCATTCGTATATAATCTGGCGATATATTCAGATGATTCTGTTTTTCCTGTAGTCAAAACATCTGGATAGCTATCACCATTGACATCTGCAAAAGCAACGGAAGAATTACTCAAGGACTCAAAAGGCGTAATCAATGCTGTAAATACACCTTTCCCGTCATTTTGATATAATTGGGTAGAGCCTGCACCATAGCTATTAATTCCTCCTGTAATCAATACATCTTGATGACCATCGCCATTGATGTCTGCAAAGGCAATAGAGGAATTTACTACTCCCGTAAAAGGTGTAGGCATTTCTGTAAAACTATACTGTGCCAGCAATAATGGCGTACATATCATCATGCTAAAAAATAGTGATGCGAAGTATTTCATATAATATATTTTAATTACGACGTTCTTTAAAAGCTATAAGATTATGTCAAATAATAAAGATAATCAAACTTTAGGAATGATATTATAAGTGTTTGCTAGGAATTTAATAGTTCATTAAGACCATGTCTTAAAATCAAAGTCTTAATTATATTTTTCTTCATTAGACTTTATTACGAATAGTTTTTTGTAAGAGACAAATTAGAGGTTTTGAAAATAAACAAGGCATTTTTTCCTCAATCGTAGCCTTAGCTACAGTTGAGGAAAAAAACGCAGTAGATTTTTAAAAGGTCGATTTAGCTGTAATCAATTATTCGTAATAAAGTCTATTAATTAACAGGAAATATTATCTTTAAGAAATAAGAAAAATATAAATCATGGCAGGAAGGAAAGTACAAGTTTCAGCATTTGCAGAAACGCCTATGGAAGGTGTGGAGCAGTTTCTACAAATCGTAGATCAAAAAATGCCAGATACGACAAAGTTAGCTGATAAAGATGTGCTGATCGCTGTAAAAAGTGCTGCCATAGGTTGGGTGGA
>JBNMOV010000139.1:0-10507 GCA_051275765.1 Maribacter sp.
AGATTCCAAGAAAAATGAAAATAATCCCTCCATAGCGAGGGTTTGCCCAATGATGCCTCCAGTAAGTTCTGAAAATTTAGCCTAATTGGTGCCAAACTGAAATTCCATTGGAATATCTGTGATGACTCCCATGGTAAAATTAATCGCAAATATTTTCATGAGAAACTTAGCCGCATCATTATATTTTTCAACTTGAGTACGTAGAAACTGTCCTTTAAAAAAGACAATTATCAAAGATAACCCCATGGTTAATTGAGGAAATATATAGTGAAAGGTGATAGTAAATACAAATTACAATCTATCATATAAGATCATGTCTTCCATTGTATCAAATTTATTTCCAGCGTAATAGAAAGCAAATTTATCAGCTTTAAATAGTTGGATAAAGGTACTATATTACCTTTTGAGAAGCTATTTTACTGCAGTGCGTTTTTGATTTTTTGATACTTCCTTGATGTATCTTAGGATGCTAGAATATTGAGATAAAATAAAAGAACCAGAAAATTAAACACAACTAAAAATAAGAAGCCCTCCCTGAATATAATTCAAAGAGGGTTTCTTATCTCGAAATCTTAAAAGCTCAATATCTACTATTGTACCACCACTTTTCTCACTTCACTACTCACATCATCAGACAATTTAACCAAGTAAGTTCCGCTAGGGAATCGACTCAAATCAAACTGCGTTTGTGAACTAGCTCCTGCTGTAGAAATCTCTTTTTCTATCACAAGTTGTCCTAGTACATCCAAGATTTGGATACGATAGTTAGCAGCTTTGTCATTATTCATAGATAGTATGAATTGTCCAGTATTAGGATTAGGGAAGATATTCCAATCCGTGATACTTGCCAATTCTTCATTAGCACTGAAATTTTCACAGCCACTTGTCAATCTAACATTATCTACATACAGGTTATTACTATATCCATTCACAGTTTCTAACCTAATTTTGATATTAGATAAATCATCATAATCACTTAAATCTATGCTGAGACAACCTGCACCAAAATTTCCTGCATAGCACCAATCAGATGCTTGACTAGGAACAAAATTAGTGGTAGTAGCTTCTCTTGTAGCAAAGTTTCCAGAGCCATTTTCTGAACCAGAGAACACCAGATTGTAACTATTTCCGCCATTACTAGAGACATAGACTTTAAACTCGTCTGTATAATTATTATCATACTTAGCATAAGCATAATCCAATTCTAAACTTACATTCGCTCTATTAGAGAAATTGAGGGTAGGAGAGACCAATTGATCAATTTCTCCTAATGTTTCATATTCATAATGATAAAGGAAATAAGCAAAATCACCACTTTGTGTACCGCCTGTTTCCACTCTTTCCCAAGTCATTCCATTATCAGGATTATTGACTGTCCAGCCACTATTTTCATTTTCGAATCCTTCCACATAAAAATCATGAGTAGCATTGTTATTAATATTCACATAATTTGTCAATGTTTCATTACTGGATGCTCCACCATTCGAAGTGGTCAGTGTTACATTATAAACACCTTCTGTATTATAAGTTACAGATGGATTTTGAGCAGTAGAACTACTTGGCGTTCCTCCTGGGAATGACCAATTCCAAGACGTAGGATTAGGGTTTCCATAAGAAGCGTCTGTAAACTGAATAACTGTTCCTTCACATCCTGTACTGATATCTGCTAAGAAATCTGTAGTAGGTGCTCCAACTTCTATGAAACAGTTACTTGTTAAGCTGATATTATCCAAGAAAGTATTATTACCATAAGCATTTACATTCTCAAATTTCAATAGGATATTTGACATCCCATCATAAGCAGATAAATCTAGGGTTTGACAGCCAGATCCTACTTGCCCTCCAAAACACCAATCATCTATGGAAGCAGGAATGAACTGATTTTGTGTAGTCGTATTGGTAGCAAAACTACCAGAGCCATCTTCTGCACCTTGGAAAATTCTGCTGTAGGTAGTTCCTCCGTTAGAAGAAATATATATGACCAATGAATCTGCTTCATTTTGTGAATATCTTCTATGTGCATAATCGTAATCAAGAATTACATTGGTACGACCACCAAAATCCAATATTGGAGAAATTAAAGCATCTCTTTCTCCTACTGCGTTATAGTTATAATTATCAATTCCTGCTGCACTTGCTCCACCGTTAGTACCACCTACTTCCCAGATAATCCATGTCGTATTGCCATCTGCATTATCCACAGCCCAGCCAGCACCTTGATCCTCAAAATCTGCTAAGAAAAATTCTTCTCTACCATCGATACCAATAGAAATATATCCATTGAAAGTCTGTGAATCGTTTCCAAATTGATTGGTTACAGTCAGTGTTACATTGTAATTTCCTATGGTATTATAAGTAACTGATGGGTTTTGAGCGTTGGAAGAACCTGGTGTTCCTCCAGGAAATGTCCAATTCCAAGAAGTAGGACTATATGATGAAACATCTGTAAATTGAACCGTTTCTCCTAAACATAAATCTCCTTGCTTGTCAGCAATGAAATTAGCGTTAGGTGGATTTTCGGGAGTAGAACATTGTAAAGTATTAAAAGCATTAATCCTACCTGCTCCTAATTGGCTCAAGTAACTAGGATTTTCTTGATCTATATTATCTGCACCATTCGTCAAGCAACCTTCTATTTCATCTGGACTTAAAGAACCATCAAATGATTTTAATAATCCACATAACCCAGCGACCATAGGACATGCCATAGATGTACCATCATAAGATTGATAAGAAGAAGAAGAAGAAGCTACTGTACTGATGATGTCACTACCTGGAGCAGTAATATCTATCCATGATCCAAAATTTGAAAAACTAGATTTTTGATCATTTTGATTACTAGATGCTACACTGATGACGAAGTTATATCCAGCAGGATAGAAAACAGTAGAAACATTATCATTTCCAGCTGCTGCCACTAAGGTAATCCCCAGACTATGAGCTTGTGTAAATACATTTTGTGCAGAATTGGAAGATCCGCCTCCACCCCAACTCATACTGATTACATCAGCACCTGAAGCCATGGCATAAGCTACTCCTTCGTAGCCATTTTCTACGAATTGTGCGTTTCCGCCATCACTCGTACATTTTACTGCCATGATTTTATTATTAAAACCTATGGATGCGATACCTGTTCCATTATTAGTTGCACCACAGGCAATTCCTGCACAGTGTGTACCATGAGAAAAATTAAAATCTGTTGCACTCGCTGGAGGATTAGGATTATTATCGTTATCTGCTACATCAAAACCATTGATATCATCCACATAACCATTGCCATCGTCATCTTGTCCATTATTAGGAATTTCTCCTGTGTTCACCCAAGCATTAGGTGCGAGATCGACGTGATTTATTCTTACTGCGTCATCTACGATTGCTACTACAGCATTACCTCCAGTATGTATATCCCAAGCGTCGAAAGCTTGAATATTATTCAGGTGATATGCTTGATTTTGGGCTATAGCAGGATCGTTAGGTGTAAGGGAGATGCGGAGTAGTTCTACTCGTTCAGCATATTCCACAAAATCTACTCGTTCCAACTCTTTTATCAAATTATAAACTTGACTTGGATCTTGGAATTCTAATTTATACGTTCTTTCAAAAATAGGCGTATTCAATACCAAGAATGGACGACCACTTTTGGTTACTTGATACTGATTGAAAATATAGTATAAATCTCTGAATCGCTTATTGGCTTGAACCTCATCCATAGAGCGAAAAATGAAGTCGCTATTATCTTTTATCTTCAAATAGATTTTTCCATCTTGATAATCTGGATGGACAGTTTGAGCATAACTGGATATAGAAATAAAAAGCGTAGCTAAGACTACTAAAATTGTAGATTTTAATTGCATAGTAATATGTTTAATTATTAACGACTTTAAAAATAAGAAGAATAACAACCTTTTGGTTCATCAGACATTATACTTTTAGTAGTATTGAGATATAAAAGACATATTTCATTGTGTTTTAATGTCTTTTGATGAAGGTATTAAATCTTTCATATAAGATAAGTTATCTAATATTCGTAAAATATTAACAATTCATTAAAGCTTTATTTCGTAAATTTGTAAGGAATCCTTTATGCGACTTATTTATGATGGCATTCTTTAGGAAAGCATCTTTTTGTAATCTAATTGGTCATTAATGAAATAGGTTATTTGTTTAACCATTAAATAATTTGAGAAAATGAAGAAGTTTTTCTTGTATATGTTGCCTGTTCTTTTTTTGGCAGCTTGTAGTACTGAACCGGTCAAGCCTTCTACCGTAGAAACAACAGATGGAACACCATCAACTGAAAATAGTACACTTAGTCTAGGCATAGAAGAAAGTACTGCTTTGGCTTATGAGAACTTACAGTTATACCCAATATTTGCAGATGAATCTTTCTATGAAGGAAATGAATTGGCTGCTGATGTGAAGAACCTTAAGGAAGGTATCGAAACGAAAGGATTCTATGTAACAGAAAAGAAGCCTTACGGCAGAATGGAAGATTCTGGTGCAGTAAATTCATTGACGATTCAGAATAAGAGTGGCGAGACGATTTATTTAATGCAAGGAGATGTAGTGAGTGGTGGAAACCAAGATCGTATCATCGCTGAGGATAGAATCATTGCTTCTAGAGTAATTACTGATATTCCTGTTTTTTGTGTAGAAAAAGGGAGATGGCAGTATAGAGAAGATGAGGTAGATCAGAATGATGCGGAATCTAAGCATAAGCGTAAGATTTTTGCTTTTTCTGGTTACTATAATGTAGCGTCTAGCGATTTGCGGAAGACTGTACGTGAAACTAAAAATCAGCAATCTGTTTGGAACAAAGTAGGAGAATTGACTTCTAAAAATAATGCTGGTAGCGATACGAATACTTATACTGCTTTGGAAGGTTCTAAGGAATTTACAGATAAGCGTGATGCTTATTTGAATTTCTTTAATAGCAGATTAGAAAAAATGGATAACTGTATCGGTTTTGTAGCTGTTTCTGGTAATGATGTAGTAGGAACAGACATATTTGGTCATCCTAATTTATTCCAAAAGCAGTCAGAAGGATTATTACATGGATATATAACTGATGCAATTACTACGGGTTCTCCTATAACAGTAACTGCAAAGCGTATGGAAAGATACGGCAAGCAATTGAATAAGAAATATGCAACTGCTAATAAAGGTGCTAATACAGATGAAATATTCAAGCACAATGATGTCTTGATTCACTTCTCTGAATTGAAGTAATTTTTATAATTACTGATATCGTAAAAATCCCTGCCAGATTAATCTGGCAGGGATTTTTTTGTACGTCCGACTTTAGTCGGATGATAAGCATGTTATTATACCAATTTGCATTTATAAAGTCGCATTGGATTTGGTAATAAATTTAATGGATTGGGAGGCACAAAACGCAGGCATAGCCGTAGCTATGACGAGTATTTGTAACGAAGCAAGTCGTTAAATTTATCCAATTATATGCGACATTTATGATTCAAATTGGTATTAATCTTTGTTTCAATTTATTTCAAATAGGAATGTCATGTGCTGCTGAAGACGCAAGGTATTGCGTCTCTACTTAGCACATATTTTAATTTGAAATGCACATATACACTTTTACACGATCACACTTTTACACATTACTACATTTTTCTCCCCACTTTTTCCACCATCTCCTTCTTCCACGTCTCAAAATCTCCAGCAATAATATGTTTCCTCGCTTCTCCTACCAACCACAGATAAAAACTCAAATTCTGAAGCGTAGCGATTTGCATACCTAGTAATTCTTTGATTCTGAATAGATGATGTAAATATGCTTTGGTATGAAGACGACTTGTTTTACAAGGTCCATCCTCATCAATCGCATCAAAGTCCTCTCTCCATTTGGCGTTTTTCATATTCATATAACCATTGGCAGTATAAACTAATCCATGCCTAGCATTCCTAGTAGGTAATACGCAATCAAACATATCTATTCCCAATGCGATACATTCCAAAATATTCACTGGTGTACCTACGCCCATTAAATAACGAGGTTTATCCTTAGGTAATATTGCGGTACAGATGGCAGTTGTTTCATACATTTCTGGAGCAGGTTCTCCCACAGATAATCCACCAATAGCATTAGCTTCTCTATCAAAGTCAGCGATAACCTTAGCAGAATCTTGTCTTAAATCCTTATAGGTACTTCCTTGTACGATAGGAATAAATGTCTGCTTATAACCATATAATCCTTCTTGAGAATCAAAACGATCACAACAACGTTTCAACCAACGATGCGTCATCGCCAATGAACGCTTTGCATATTTATAATCACAAGGATAAGGCGTACATTCATCAAAAGCCATGATAATATCACCACCTATAGAACGCTGTATATCTATGGCTATTTCTGGCGAGAAAAAATGCTTCGAGCCATCTATATGTGAACGGAAGGTTACGCCTTCTTCCTTTATTTTTCTCATACCACTGAGCGAATACACTTGGTATCCACCACTATCTGTAAGAATAGGTTTATCCCAACCAATAAATTTGTGTATTCCTCCTATCTTTTCTAAAATTTTGAGACCCGGTCTTAGATAAAGATGGTAAGTATTTCCCAAAATAATTTGGGCATTAATCTCGTTTTCTAGTTCATGGAAATGAATTCCCTTTACTGTACCAATAGTACCAACAGGCATAAAGATCGGCGTTTGTATGCTTCCATGATCCGTTTCGATCAATCCTGCACGAGCATCCGTATTGGGGTCATTATGTTGTAATGTGAATTTCATGCTGCAAAAGTAACAGTTTACATTGAACAGTTTGTAGTTATCAGCGAACAGTTTATAGTTGCCAGTAAAATTTATGTATATTTTTATCAATGAAAAATGTAGATCCGCAATATTTTGTACCTTGCCAAATAAAACATAATAGCAAAGAAACACCACAAAAAAAACAACTTTTAAATCCAATCAGTAGAGACGCAATGCTTCGCGTCTTGCCAAACAAATGAACATGAAATCAAGGAATGAAAAACGAATAATTAACAATATTCCATCCCCACAGAGACGCAATATTTTGCGTCTTGCCAAACAAATGAACAGTTATCAGTAAACAATGAACAGTTTGCAGATATTATTTATTTGAATGATGAAAAATAAAATGATTTCCCTGTTCTTTGTATAATAAAATTCAGGAATAACGAGTTTATAATTTCTAATAACCAATTTCTAATATGAATAAGATAATATACTTTGTAAGACATGGAGAAACGGATTTCAATAAAAAAATGATAGTACAAGGAAGTGGTGTCAATTCTGATTTGAATGAAGAAGGACTGGAACAAGGAATAGCCTTGTATGAAGCATATAAACATATAGATTTTGAGCTAGTGATGACATCAGCACTCAAACGAACACATCAGACTGCACGTAAATTTATTGAAGCAGGTATCTTTTGGGAACAATATACTGAGATAGATGAGATATGCTGGGGTATACATGAAGGAAAGCCAGGAAATGAAGCGATGAAGCAAAATTACAAGAACCTGAATGCTTCATGGACAGCAGGAGACTATGATGCTCGAATTCCTGAAGGGGAAAGTGCAGCTGACTTAGGCGAACGAGTCGCTCGTTTTTTTAAGGTATTGGAAAGAAAAAAAGAACAACGGATTTTGGTTTGTACACATGGAAGGACCCTTTGTGCTGTTTCTTGTTATTTAGAATCTAGGCCATTGAAGGATATGCATCTCTTCAAACATAAGAATACTGCTTTGACGAAAGCGAGTTATACGAATGGAGAATTTAAAATATTATTAAAGAATGATATCTCTCATTTGCAACGATAAGCTACTGTTCTTGTCTATTGTTGAGGGAGTATAAGGGATACAAGTCAATAGAAAATATTGAAAAGTTGAACATATTCCTTGAAATAGCTATTTATTACGTAATTTTGCAGCTAAATATTTTAGGGTTTGTTAGAAGATTGATTTTTAAATGAAAGTTTAGATTTTAACTAACCCTTATAACCAATTTAATTTTAAGATGAATATTAGTAAAATCAAATTAGCTCTTACTGCATTTTTTGCAATGAGCATGGCTTTGGGAATGGCACAAGAAGCTCCCGAAAATTGGTTCAATCTGGATTATGATACAGATGGAGTGAGAGGAGTGAGTAGTGAACAGGTATATAAGGAATTGATAGGAACAAGAAAATCCGAAACAGTCATTGTGGCTGTCATCGATTCTGGTGTAGATGCTGAACATGAAGATTTGAAGTCTGTCATGTGGATCAATTCAGATGAAATAGCTGGAAATGGTAAGGATGATGATAATAATGGTTATATAGATGATATCCATGGTTGGAATTTCTTAGGAGGAAAAGATGGTAGAAACGTAAATGATGAAACACTAGAAGTGACTCGTCTTTATGCTCATTACCTTAAGAAATATGGAGATTTGGAAGATGAATCTACATTATCCAAAAAGGAAAAGAAAGACTATGAAAACTTCAAGAAGGTAAAGAAGGAAGTAGAAGATAATAGAAATCAAGCACAGGCACAATTGGCTAGTTTCGAGATGATTGAAGTTAGATACATGGGTGCTATCGAGGCAGCACATGAGATGATGGGAGATAATGAATTGTCAGAAGATTTTCTTGGAACATTGGATCCAGGAGATGATCCTACTAAAGGAATGGCAGTAGAATTATTGACTGGTGCATTGAAAGAAGGTGTCACGATAGATGATATAGAAAAGGATATCAAAGAACAAATCGTTGGGGCTAAGGAATATTTTGAAGGTCAAGCGAATTTCTACTATAATCCAGAATGGAATCCTAGAAAGGATATCATCAAGGATGACTATGCTAATTCATACGAAAAGGGATATGGTAACAATGATGTAAAAGGACCAGATGCTCAACACGGTACACACGTAGCGGGAATTATTGCTGCGGTACGTGATAACGAAATCGGAATGAAAGGTGTGGCTAATGATGTAAGAATTATGTCCATAAGAGCTGTACCTAATGGCGATGAGCATGATAAGGATATTGCTAATGCAATTATTTATGCAGTAGATAATGGAGCTTCTGTGATCAATATGAGTTTTGGAAAGAGCTATAGCTGGGATAAGAAGGCGGTGGATGCAGCAGTAAAATATGCTTGTAAAAAGGATGTACTTTTAGTACACGCAGCAGGTAATTCTAATCAAGATAACGATACGAGTTCTAACTTTCCTACAGACAAATTCATGAAAGGTAAGAAGCATGCTCCAAACTGGTTGGAGATTGGTGCATTATCATGGAAGAAGGGAGATGAAGCTCCTGCTCGTTTCTCTAACTATGGAAAAGAAAAGGTAGATTTATTCGCTCCTGGTGTAGATATTTATTCTACAATTCCTGATATAGATGCTTATGAACCACTTAGTGGTACATCTATGGCTAGTCCTGTTTCTGCAGGTGTAGCAGCGATGTTGCGTTCTTATTTCCCATCATTGACAGCAGTTCAAGTGAAGTCTATCATGATGGAATCAGTAGTTTTGATTACTGAGGAAGTGAAATTACCAGGTTCTGATGAGAAAGTGAAGATGAAGGATCTTTGTCAAACAGGTGGTGTATTGAGTGCTTATAAAGCATTTGAATTAGCTGCTAAGACAAAAGGTAAAAAGAAAATAAAGAAGAAGAAAACTCCTAAGGCTTAAGTCAGATTTACTTTTTGAAAAGTATTTAAAATCCCGAACCTTCAATGAAGGTTCGGGATTTTTTTAGTTTGGGGAGTAGGTTATTTATAATTATTCAAATACTCTTCATAAGTCATAGTTTTTCTATTAGGAATAGAATCAGGAATAATATTTAATTTAATTTCGATCGGAGTTAGCTTTTTTATACAAGATTTTTTTTATACCAAAAATACTAGAAGTATAAGACTGATTAATAATTGAATTTTCATTGAAATAATTTATTTATTCTTCTCCCCTAATCGCTCTACTTTCTTCATCCATTTTTTTCTAAATACATCCGTAGAAAGTCTCAATGGAGCAATCGTAGTAATTCTAACAGGAGCAATACCAATAAAGCCACAAGTCAGTTTCTTCATGGCATGGTGACTAGGAGCGCCATTGAATACTCGATAAAACCAAGCAGGTTGATCCAATGTGCAGATAATCCTCGCACTTTTTTCTGTAAGGAATTTATCCCACCAAACAGAACCTTCTCTTTTTTTGAAAGCAAAACCAGGCAATAAAACCCTATCCAAAAATCCCTTCATCATTGCAGGCACAGATCCCCACCAAACTGGATAAATCCAAACAATATGCTCCGCCCATTTCAACTTTTTCTGTGCTGCTAATAAATCAGGTTCGAGTTCTGTTCGTTTTCTATATCCATATTCTAAATTAGGATTGAAATCTAATTCTCTTATTCTGATTTCTTGAACTTCTGCCCCAGATTTTTTAGCTCCTTTTATATAAGCATCAGAAATAGCATAATTGTAGCTTTCCTTGTCTGGATGTCCGTTGATGACGAGTATTTTCTTCATGTGGTT
>JBNMOV010000140.1:0-10437 GCA_051275765.1 Maribacter sp.
GAAGAAGAAGAAGAAGAAGAAGAAGAAGAAGAAGAAGAAGAAGTTATCATAGAAGTCATAGAAACAGAAGATTCTACTGCTTTATTAGTTTCTAGTGTTGTTGCTGGAGCAGTCGTGACTACGCTTGTAGAAAATGAAGAGGAGATAGTTGAAGAAGTCGAGGAAGAGGAAATACATGTTGATGAAGAAATAGAAGACGAAGAGGATTTTATTATTGAAAAAGAGGCCACTACCCTAGTTCTTATCACTGGAGCTACATCTGGTATTGGTAAAGCTACTGCTCATTTGTTTGCGAGTAAAGGACATTCTCTAATTATTACTGGCAGACGTTCTGAAAGATTGGAAAGTACGAAGGCTCTCTTAGAAACTACGTATGGCATAGATGTCGAAATACTTGAATTCGATGTAAGGAATCTGGAGGCTTGTAAAAGAGCAATTGATTCATTAGACGAAAGATTGAATAAGGTAGATATTCTGATTAATAATGCAGGATTAGCAAAAGGAATGGCTCCTATACATGAAGGGGATATCGATCATTGGGAAACTATGATTGATACCAATATCAAAGGATTGCTATATATGACTCGTTTAGTAGCTCCAGGAATGGTCGCTAATAAAAAGGGACATATCATTAATATTGGTTCTATCGCTGGCAAGGAAGTCTACCCAAATGGCAATGTCTACTGTGCTACAAAACACGCTGTGGATGCATTGACCAAAGGCATGCGAATAGATATGCACCAACATAATGTGAGAGTGAGTGCGATCCATCCAGGAGCTGTAGAAGAAACGGAATTCTCATTGGTAAGGCATGATTTCAATGCTGACAAAGCAAGAAAATACCAAGATTTTACTCCTGTAAACTCAAAGGATATAGCTGAAATAATTTACTTCGTTGCCACTCGACCTAGTCATGTTAATATCCAAGATTTATTGGTTACAGGAAGCCAGCAAGCAACTGCAACTATTGTAGATAAATCTGGAAGGAAGTAGGAAGTATAGCTATAAATTCCCTAAAGGAGATTTAGTAAAAATAAAAAAGCCTAACTGACCATGGTCAGTTAGGCTTTTTTATTTTTTAGAGGAAACTATTATTGCTTCAATAACTTACCTACATACTGCTGACCATCCTTCATATTTCTCAATTGGATGAAATGAATTCCTGTATTCAGATTAGATAAATTTACTTCATAATTTCCTTCTCCTTGAATGATGTTACTCAATAATACCTTTCCACTAATATCCATGATTTCCAATTCGTATTCTCCAAATTGAGGAAGATTTAGATTAACATTAGAATTCGCTGGATTAGGATAAAAATTCAATTCTTCCGTTTTTGGATTATTATTAGGTAGAAGCAATAATTCCTCAAAGTTAAAGATAAAATTAGCTTCGCAACCATCCTCTTGCATTATGGTAACTGTATAATCTCCAGCACCTACATTAGATATTGTAGAAGTAGTTTCTCCTGTACTCCATTCATATGTTAGGTTTCCAGCATCTGCATTAGCTGTCAAGATGATAGAACCATCGTTCGCTCCTGGTGTACTTTCTTCTGTAGCTATCGCCAAATCCAAAAGGACATTTGGTCCTGTTTTGAAAGAATCCATTACAAAGTATGCACGGAATAGACAAAGTTGAACACAGTCACCATGATCTCCTTCACCTAACATTTCAGCAGTGACATCTGGAGCACCTCTAGCTACAAAAGAATCCTTAGCTACTATAGCATTCATATAATAAACCTGCTCATCACCTGTACAGTACAACATTCTCAGCGGAGATTGTGGAGTCCAGTGAATCAATGTATTATCTTCTACTGCCAGTCTGAACGGATTATTGGGATTAGTTTCAAAATCAAGCTGATAAGCTGGCTGAATCATATCTGTAGGGATAGGTTCGCAAGCATTATTGATTGTTCCCATACCATTAGTACCATCAAACAATGGAGGTAAAGTAGTCGCCCAAGGCTCTAATAATGCTTCACTTATTGAATTGACATATAAGTTTTCATATACACTCTGATAAGCTAAAAACGTATATGGTAGATATCCTGGAGTAGCATATGCCACACCAGAATTAATAAAATCTGTTTGAGCACCAGCTACATCATATGGACCTGACATTCCTACACAAGCAGTTACCGTCATTTCGTCTGCATGATTTTCTTGGATCTCTTTGTACGTTGCTACTGCTGCATGACCTCCTTGTGAGTATCCAAAAAGGAATAAATCCTCGCCTATATTATAACCCAATTCAGCTCCTAATTCCTTAGCAGCACGGATCATATCTATAGAGGCTGTCGCTTGTGATTTAGCATGAACATATGGATGCATCCCTGGAGAATCTCCTAAGCCCAAGTAATCTGGTAGAGCTGATACATAACCTGCACCTGCCCAAAGTAGTCCAATATTCAACTCACTAGAACCATAGGAAGGTACGCCAGTTTTACTAGCAGTCGTGCCATGTGCATAGCATGCTATAGGAAGATTACATACATAACCCTTAGGATAAGCTGCTACACCTGTAGCGATGGTCATATCCGTTCCTTTAGCGTTTATAGTATTATAGGTAATTTTATACACTTCGACATCATGTTCCGCAGCAAATAATCCTGGAGCAACACCAAAATCATCTAAAATTTGTACTAATTCAGCTATGGTATATTCTCCCATAAGTTCATAGGATGATATAATCTGGCTATTGCTAAATGGAATGAACAAGAGGAATAATAAGGAAAAAGTAAATGTCTTTAACATGATTTTATTGTATTAATAATATTTAGTAATTAACAATTGAATAGCAAGATAATATATTGATGTCAAGTAGTGTAATTAGTTTTATAGAATTGTCAGCTAATATTTAAAAAACAATCCGGACACGATAAAATCGTATCCGGATTGTCAGGTTTAGAATATTTATGCGGATATTACTGTACTACTATCTGGTAACTTCCAGTTTCTTTTCCTGAAGTTAGTTGTAAGAAGTAAACTCCTTTTGCCAATCCAGATACATTTACTGATGTATTACCAGCAGTATTGTATTTTCCTAGAACTTCCTGACCAATTACATTCATCAATCTGATTTGATCAAATGATATTTCAGTATTGATAAATAATTCTTGGTTCACTGGATTAGGAAATATACTCACTCTTCCTTCAAAGATGTTATTATTGGAAATTCCATCATTATCTTCGATAGTCACAGTATGAGTTGTGATAGCTCCCATTTGTGCATCATTAGTAGCAGACATGGTCAATACAATTGTCTCGTCATTTTCTGTATCTGAATCATCTGTGATACTGATTTCGAAGCTTTCTGTATCAGACATCGTTCCAGCAGGGAATGTAACTGTCGTGGAAGCGATCGTAAAGTCTGTACCATCTGTTGCAGTAGAAGTAGCATCTACTGTAATGGTTACTTCTGTAGCATTTGTATTCCCATTAGTAATTTCTACAGATACAAAGGCAGAACCTACACTTTCATCTACAGATGAAGATATCGCTGAAAAAGTAATTACAGGATTTTCTTCAAAGAAACAAATTACGCCATTTGCCATTCCTGGTGTAGCCAATATTTCTACTGTATCAATCATGATTCCTGTAGCCGTAGTAGATGCAAACCAGTAGAATGGATCACTATTATCTTCATTAGGATCACAAAGTTCCAAAGATGGACCAGTTCCATTTGCAGCTGCAGGGAAAGTATTTCCTGTATCATACGTTAAAGAATCTGCTACATTTCCGCTAGCGTCATAAAGAACGATATCTTCTCCACTATTATTCAATCCTCCTGCATCCCATTGAATAGGAGACATTCCAAATGCATTTTGGAAAGCTATTGTGTTTCCACAAATCACTATGTAATCTCCTGCTTCGATACTTGTTCCATCTGCAAACACATGGAATACACCTTTGAGGAATCTTGCTCCTGAAAGATCTATTTCAGTAGCTCCATTATTATAAATTTCAATAAATTCCAAGGTATCTGAAGATGGAATATTATAGTAAATCTCTGTAATAACCAATTCAGCAGCAGGGCTGTCATTATCTGCTATATCTATCACTATTACATCATCTCCTAATACTGACATATTATCATTACCCAATAGACCTAACGTAATTCTTTCAATCAATTCCATTTCTACATCATCTGTAATCTCTACTGTAAACGTAAGGGTATCCATTTCTACATTTGCAGGAAAAGTCAATGTCATTGGTGCAAAATCAAAATCTGTTCCAGGAGTAGCAGTAAAGGAAAGTAAATCTACCGTTACATTAGTAGGAAATTCATTTCCGTCTTCTATGGCTATTTGGAAAGTAAGTACTCCTGCATCCTCTGCTGTCAATAATGTTTCAAAAGGATTATCATCAATGAAGTATACCAAAGGAACCGAAGCTACACATACTGCTGTATTAGCTGCTCCTGGTGTAGCAAAAACATCTCCTAAAATTGTAGCAGTCGTAGCTGCATACCAATTATTACCATCATTATTATCTGAATTAACATCACATAATTCCAAGGATGGTCCCTGTCCGTCTGCCGCACTGGTGAAGTCACCACCATCACTATAAGTTACCTCATCTACCAGATTCCCAGCAGTATCATAAAGTTCGATAGTTTCTCCTGTATTATTCAATGATCCACTCTCCCATTGAGGGATAGATGTACCTAAAGCATTCATCCATGCTGCAGCATCATTACAAATCACAAAGTATTCTCCTGGATTAAGTACTGTAGACACTTCGAATTCATGATCAAGTGCATTGGATAAAGAAAATCCTTGCAAATCAATAGGTGCAGTATCATTATTATAAATTTCTATGAATTCTAATGAATCCGTACTAGGTGAATTATAATTGATTTCTGTAATGACCAATGCTGGAATAGGCGTATCATTATCTACGATTGAAACAGTATATGTATTGTTTCCTCCTATTGTAGCTGAATTGGAAGGATTAGACAGTGTCAATACTAATGATTCCAATGTTTCCATATTCGCATCATCTGTAATTGTTACAGTTAATGTTTGTGAAGCATCGCTATTTGCAGGAAAAGCAAAAGTCAATATAGGTAATGTATAATCCAAAGCGTCAGTAGTAGATGAAGCATCCACTTGTACGTCTATTGTTGTTTCATTAGCATTTGCTGCTACAATTCCTATCATGATATCCAATGTTCCATCTGCTTCGCCTACTGTTATGGAGCTGCCTACGAAAGAAACCACAGGATTATCTGGAGCTTCATAGATGTATGTTCCAAAAGGAAAAGGAGGTATGGCTTCAGCATTGGTAGTTACACCATCCAATAAATCAGGAGCTTGTATCAACCAACTTGCAATTACAAAAGTAGAGCCATCTGGGCCAGTATTATTATTTCTATATACCCAACTATCTACATGATCCCAAGGTAGTCCAGTTCCATCCTCATCCACATTTCCAAAAATGTCTATCACTGTTCCATTTTCATAGATTTCAATGGCATCATCTCCATTAAAACCACCAAATTCGCTATCTATATAAGTAGCATCAAAACCAAAATACTGAGTGAACAAAGCTCCATCATTCGCAAGATAAATGAATGTACCTGCTGTGACAGCATCGGCTGGAAAAGTATATTCCTGTCCATCTGTACCACCGCCATTATTGGCTAGTCCGATACCATACAAACTCAAGTCTGCAATATCTGCATAAACATAAATTTCCAAGGACTTATTTCCTCCAGGAAGTGTACCATCTACAATCCCCGTAAGAATCATGTTAGCCTGTACAGTGTGCATTAAAAAAATAGATAAAATAAAAGTAAGTAATTTTTTCATGGTAAGTTTTTTTTAAAAAATAAATTACGCAGCAAAAGTAAATAAACAAGGAATCATTCTAGTTATAATTTGTGTTATTTAACTGTAAAGTATATTTACTACTTTTGTCTTATTAACTAATCTTAAGCACATGATTTGAATTGCTATATTAATCGGAAAAAATCCGCTTTAACGACAGTAAGACGCTAGAAAAGTACTAGTCTAGTGTCTAATATCTAATATCTAGCGTCTTTTAACAGGTGTTTTTCATAACTTATACTTGTTTGAATTATAGTAATCATAGTTTTGCGTAACATCAGTTATTATATAATTCTCATTCAGCTCTATCAATAAAAAATAATCGAATGGTATTAAGGTTCGGACTCGAATTTGATGAAAAGGTATTTGATTCGCAAAAGCTCGATACACAGGGAGGTAAACTAGTCCTTGGTGTAAAGGGTTTATTAGATGTATTAGAAAAATATACAGGAACGCAAGGACCAACTACAGAAAATAACTTCCTACGAATAGAGCAATATAGACAAGCGATCAAGGATACAGTAAGAAATGCTGATAATCCGTTTTATACTGCTGCTTTTGATGCAGATGAATTAGCAACAGCTGGAGCTATTCTCCAGATGAGAGATGAATTGCTCTTAGCTGGATTAAGATTTGACAAATTGGATATCGATCTGCCTCCTAGAGTTCTTGCTATCAAGGAAATTGAAGCTAAAGCAAAAGGGAAAATTATTCCTGGTTTGGCGGATAGATTTTGTAAATCGGCATCATTAATTGATGATGTCATCTTTCCTTTTAATGAAATTATCATTAATGAACCTAGACATTTATTGCCCAAATTTCTAGTCGATATTTTTGATAGCCTAGCTAAGAGAAATATTAAAGTGAGTCATGCTTCTATAAGTATGGAAAATAAAGAGGATAATTTATCTAATTTTAGATATAGATTGACTCATCCCGAAGATGCTAAAAATGGTAGAATCACATTAAAAGAAGATGGTTCTCTCGTTATTATCCGGGCAAAAAGAGAAACAGAAGCGGGCGAATTTGTTTCCAAATTAATGTATCTCAATACTGAACTGAAGCCACTTTGTTTAATTCCTGAAAAAAATCGTGCTTTAGATAATGCTATTATTCAAGAAGGTGTTCCTAGTTTAGGCATTTTATCTGCTTCATTGGGTAGACCTTCTTTACAAATATTAAAATTAGTCACTGCATTCCTTTGGGAACCTATCGATCCTTATAAAATATTGGAATTTTTGTCTTTATCGCTCAAGCCTTTAGATGATAGATTGGCTATTGTGCTGGGTAGAATGATGGCTCAGAGTCCAGGAATAAAAAGTGAATTTTGGTATGCTAATATTACTCGTTTTTTTAGTGAATTAGAGCAGAAAGCAGAACTGGATAAAACCATCAGCGTTGAAACGGTAAGAGAACAATATAATACTTGGTTTGAACGAAAAAGACATAATATAGATAGCAGTATTCCTGTGCAGGAAGCGATTAGTGTTTTTCGATATATCCAAATTTGGGGAACAACGGAATACGAGAATCTGGGGAGTAAAAATAAATCACTTCTTATATTAAAAGAGCAAGCGAAAAAGATCGTCGAGTTATTAGAAGAATTGCCAGAAATAGAAAATAAATTATCTTTTTTAAATCTCGAACGTATCGTTAGGACGGTTTACGAACCTGCTCCTGTTTTATTCAGAGAAACGGAAATTGACCATCTTCCTTTTATTTATCATAATTCTGCGATCACACAATCTGTTGATGAATTATTATGGTGGAATTTCACTGACCACGAAAGGGATTATTTCTTTTCAAAATGGCATCCAAGTGAATTGTCTTTTTTCAAGAAAATGAATTGGAAAATAAATTCTCCTACTCATTTAAATCAGTTATCGCTTTGGCAGAGAAATACGCCTATTGCGAAGACGAAAAAAAGAATCATTTTTATTATTCCAGAAAAAGTATCTGGAAAAAATATTCAAGCTCATTCATTGGAAGGCGATTTAAAAGCTGCATTTGGAGATTTAAATCCGATTACTTATGAAGTAGAAACAGAAAAAGGCAAATCATTTTTATCACAATTTTTCAAGCTACCTAGTTCAATAGGAATTACGCAGAAAGAAATAGGAAAAACAAAAGCAGTTTTACAAATTAATTTATCTGATAAATTAAATAATAGAGAAGAAGAAACGTTTACTAGTTTAGATAATTTATTTTATTATCCTTATAAATGGTTATTCAAATATAAAATAGATTTGCATAAATCTTCTATTTTAAGTGTAGTGAAAGAACATACTTTAAAAGGGAATTTAGCACACCGTTTTTTTGAGCAGATGTTAAAGGAAAATGTCCTAACTTGGAAAAGGAATGATGTAGAAATGTGGCTGGATGGTAAATCTAACCAGCTGTTACAAAGAGAAGGTGCCGTTTTATTGATGTATGGAAAAGAACCAGATAAAGTGGCGTTTATGCGGAAGGTCAAAAATGCTGCTTGGTCGCTAGTCAATATGATTCAAAGTAATAACTGGAAAATCCATGAGACAGAAATGAATCTGACTGGAAAATTTCTAGGAAGACCCGTAAAAGGAAAGGCGGATTTAGTCTTGGAAAGAGATGGAGAATTGGCTGTAATCGACCTAAAATGGGGAGGAAAGAGGCGAAGATTGGATATGATTAAAAATCGAGAAGATTTGCAATTAGTCATGTATTCTAAGTTACTTACAGAAGATCACAACTGGGCTCATACTTCTTATTTTATTATTTCTAATGCTGAAATGTTGTCTAGAAATAATCTAGGATTCAAGGAAGCTACAGCAGCTTCGCCAGAAGCGGATCATATTGCTATCAATGAAGAAATATGGTCTAAAATGGAAAAGACTTACGCTTGGAGAATGCAACAATTCAAAGAAGGAAAAATAGAAGTCAGAACTAAAGCAACACTAGATGAATTAAATGAAATATATGTCAATGAATTAATGGATATTCTGGAAATGAAAGAAGATAATTCTCCTTATGATGATTATGGAACTTTAGTTAATTTAATTGAATAAAAATAAAATCCTATTCGCTATGAAAAATAAATTATTCAGAAATATATTTATTCTTGCTATTGTTATTTTAAATATTGGTTGTGATCAAGCTACTAAAAATATCGCAAGAGAACAGATTAATTATAATGAACAAAAACACATTATAGGAGATAATTTTATTATTACTAAAGTAGAAAATACTGGTGCATTTTTAGGAATGGGAGATGATTTACCTAAAATTTATTGGAATATATTTATGTTAGGAATGCCTATTTTATTGCTAGTTGTTCTTCTAGCTTATTTATTATTTAAAAATGATTTCGATAATCTCTCTATTGTTGGATTGTCCTTTATTATTGGAGGAGGTTTAGGAAATATGATTGATCGCTATTTATACAATTCCGTTACAGATTTTTTATTCATAGATGTAGGTGTCGCACAAACTGGTATTTTTAATATGGCAGATGTATCCGTTATGATTGGATCGGGTTTGGTGATGGTACAATATATCAGAACTTGGAAAAAACCAGGAGTGCAGGTTGAATAAGGCTTATAAAGCGACTAGCTATACCTAGCTAGTCGCTTTATAAGATCACCTCTAGTAACAATTGCTTGATTATCCATAACTATGAATTTTCAGCCATCTAAAAACCAATGCCTTTTTAATTTTTGCTGAAATTTTTATTTTGGACATAACAAATACTTAGATTTTTTTTCCTTTCATCGCATTAGCTATCGTGTGATCCATTGCTCTATGCGCCAAAGGATGCGTATATGTATTCAATTGCTCCATCGCTTCATTGATCAAATCCTTATCTTCTCCATCTACGACAGCTTGAAGTTGAAGCGTCAATAATTTCGTATTTTGTAATTCTTCTTCGCTTAAAATATTCTTGTTTTGTTGAAGAAATTTTTTGGCAGACATGACGATATTTTTTCCTTCGATTCTTGCTTCTAGCAAAGCTCGTTTATTCATATCAGATTCCGCATTTTTGATAGATTCCAATAACATCAATGCCATTTCTTCTTCACTTACACCATATTGAGAACGAATTTCAATTTCTTGTTCCGTTCCAGAACGATTTTCCATCGCCTTTACTCTCAATATTCCATCAGCATCCAACATAAATTGGATTTCTATCTTAGGTAAATTTGCTGGCATTGGAGGAATACCGCTCAATATAAATTCTCCTAATTTTCTATTGTGTTCCACCAAATCCCTTTCTCCTTGATAAACAGATACTTTGAGATTAACTTGTCCATCTATTGAAGTCGTATAATTACGTCCAGCTTTGGTTGGAACTTTAGAGTTTCTAGGAATAATCGTATCCATCAAACCGCCCATCGTTTCGATTCCTAATGACAATGGCGTTACATCCAATAAAAGAATATCCTTCTGGTTTCCTGCCAATACATCTGCCTGAATTGCAGCACCTAATGCAACAACTTCATCTGGATCTAAATCACTATAAACTGGTTTTTTAAAAAAATCAGCCACCATTTTATTCACTAAAGGAACTCGAGTAGAACCACCTACCATGATGATTTTATGAATACTATCAATATTCAATTCTGCATCCT
>JBNMOV010000141.1:0-10403 GCA_051275765.1 Maribacter sp.
CTTTTAGCTACTTAGCTTCAAATATTTGTTTTACAGCAGTTTATGCTCAAACAGTATTTTGTTTTTAACGGATTTTCTGCACTACCCGCTAGCGGTTCTCTCATTTCGATTGCATCGAAAATCATTCGTTCATCCACTAAACGCTGAAAGGCGGAACTTTGGGCTTCGATCTTTTACGTTTGTACAATTGCTTATGGTTTTATATCTTTAAAAAGGTAGTTAAAAGAGCGAAACCACATTGTTCAAAAACACGGGGAACTTTTCATTTTAAATTTTGAGCAACCTAAGAAACAAGTTATCGATTACTTACTTCACTCTCAATCGCTGTCCTATACTAATGATATTACTAGGCAAATTATTCCATCTTTTAATATTTGCTACATCAGCATTATACTTTCTAGATATAGAGTATAAGGTATCTCCAGATTCTACAGTGTGATAATTGCTTATTGGTGTAGGCGTTGGCGTGGTAGGCTGTATTACTACAGGTGGAACAGTAGGGTAAGGATTGATAATTACATCTGGTATCGTTGGTTGAGTAGTAGTAGGATTTGGTCTGGTCGGCTGGACGATAATAACATCTGGTTCTGGTGCATTAATAATACCATCCGTAATTTTTACATATGCTTCAGTCCTTTCCTTCATATCGAATGCACTCACATTGGAACGAATAATATCCACGATATTTTTACCATCACTCAAATCATAGTTAGGTTCGTCGTCTTTATCATTATTAGAAGATACTGGATCTTTACTGGTATCTCTGAGTTTAATGATACGACTTTTCTTGATTTTCCTTTTTAAGGCGATATGTTGTCCTATTGCAGGTTCAGTATTTTCAACCATGCGATTTTTATTCCTCAATGATTTTATTTTTAATCCATATTGCTGAGCTATGGAATACATGGTCTCACCTGATCTTACTTGGTGGTAATCTGCTTTACCTCTCCACTTCTTCCTTTTCGACTGTAAATAAATTCTGTCTCCATCCTTAAATTTGATGCTGCCACCTTCATATAATTCATTATAAATGGTTACTTTCTTAGCTTTTACGCCAAAGAAATCCTCTATACTTTTAGGCGTATCTCCTCCTTGTGCAAAAATCATTCGTATGCTGTTATTAAGAACGACCTCATTTTTGGCAACATTAGAAACGTCTACTGGTGTGCCTGGTGTGGCGATAGGTTTAGTTGGTGTTGGAGAAACCTCAACTAAGCCTAAATTCATCAAACTAATTTTATCGTATTCGTATAATCTATTCGTTTCTATTATTCCTATCAATAACTGAGCATATCTAGGATTGGTCGCATAACCAGATTTTTTCAATCCCTTAGCCCATGCTCTGTAATCACGAATATCCAAATTGAAAAGAAAGCCATATCTGCCTACTTTCCTAGGATTAAGTAGAAACTCTGAATGAGCATAATAAGACTCATCTGGGTTATCGAATACTCTAAAACAAGACTTGATCAATTCTCCATCAGAATTGAAGTCATCATCATGAAGGTAGAAGGTATCACCATTCCATTTAGAGCCGCACTTCATCCCAAAATGGTTATTGGCTTCTGAAGCAAGACTACTTTTTCCATCACCTGATTCCAATATTCCTTGAGCCAATTTGATACTGGCGGGAATACCAGCTCTTCTCATTTCATCCATAGCGATGTCCTTGTATCGCTCGATATATGCCTTTCTGTTAGGATTGTCAGGGTTTAAGTAATCACTGATGTCATATTCCCTAGCGTCCATATTGAATCCAATAAGGATGAATATGAAAACTGATAAAAATGAAATTTTGCTCTTCATGACAAATACAGGTTTTTGTTTAAGAGAAACGTATTTAATAAATTGAGCCAGAATGGGTAGTGATTTTTTAGAAGGAAAAAGAACAAGCATAATGGCTCATGTTATTGAATTCGTTTCACTAAGAGGAATTTTGTAAATAGTATTCTTACAAGCTGTTCCCTTTTCGATAATATTTTTAGTGTCTGTTAAAAAGTGAGTGAGCATTTGTCACTTCTTTTTAAGCTAACAAAGTTATGAAAGTAATTCCTATTCACATAATTCCTAAAAGGATATAGCTCGGATTGTGACATATTCTGATATGTATCCATCTTATGACATCGTTTGTTCATCGAAATAAATGGGCTATACCTCTATTCTATTGTTATAACTGTGATATTATTTCTAATTTTCAGTCATAATTAGAACGATACCATGAATTCATCAGAAAATATAAAACTGGCACTCAATTCCATCAAATCAAATTTTCTACGAAGCTTGATTACTTTGATGATTATTGCTATTGGGATTGCTGCATTGGTAGGAATCCTTACCGCATTGGATGTTTTGCTATTGAGCTTATCAGATAATTTTTCTGATATGGGAGCCAACTCATTCAATATAGAACGGAAATACGAAGACCTCAAAGGAAGCCGAAGAGGAAGAAGAGCGAAAGCATCTGAGCCTATTTCCTTTGATCAGGCAATGAAATTCAAGGATAGATATGATTATCCAGCTAGGGTAAGTGTGTCTGATAATTGTACGGGTCTGGCAACCATTAAATATAAGAAAGAAAAGTCCAATCCAAATGTAACTGTAGTAGGTTGCGATATGGAATACTTCAAAATGAGGGGCTATAAGTTGCGTACAGGCAGAGTTTTTTCTGAATCAGAGATGGAAAATGGTGTCCATAAGGCATTGATTGGATCAGAGATCTGTAAATTATTATTCGATGACAGGGCAGAAAATGCCATTGGACAATCGATAGCCAATGGAAATGTAAAGTATAAGGTAGTAGGGGTATTAGATTCCAAAGGATCGAGTATGAGTAGTAATGAAGATAGGATGATCATGATTCCTATTACTAATTCGATTCGTTACTATGATACGCCAAATACTAATTACAACGTATCTGTGGCTGTAAATAATGCTACTCAAATGGATGCTGCAGAATCTGCTGCTATTGGTGTATTCAGGAATATCAGAAGGCTGAAGGCAGGGCAGGATAATGATTTTGAAACGTTCAAGAGCGACGGGATCATGGAGATATTAAAAGAGAATACTGTTACGATTCGTTGGGCGACTATTTTTATTGGTTTGGCGACATTAATAGGAGCAGCAATTGGACTAATGAATATCATGCTTGTTTCTGTGACTGAGCGTACTCGTGAAATTGGCGTATGTAAAGCATTAGGAGCGTCTAGGAGAAATGTACTTGAACAGTTTTTAACGGAAGCTATAGCTATTTCCATATTAGGAGGTATCGTTGGAATTATTTTAGGACTTTTGGTGGGTTATGGCGTGGCATGGGGATTAGGTGGTACTTTTGTGATGCCTTGGAATTGGATATCTTTAGGCTTTATCCTTTGCTTTATAGTTGGAGTATTGTCTGGATTGTATCCAGCTATCCGTGCGTCTGCTTTGGATCCGATAGATGCATTGAGATATGAATAATACCAATTTGAATTTATAAAGTCGCATTGGTATAAGATATTAGATTAATATTAAAATACTCAGTCCACAGATTGAATTGTAATTATACAAATCTGTGGACTGAGGTTTGTTATTTGTGAAATTATTCTAGTTAAACGAATTCAATACCCATCTTCCACTGCCTATTATTTCATCATCATTAGATAGTTGATAAAAATACACGCCATTCTTTAGTCCATTTTTATCTAAGTAGTCATTCAAGTTAATTGTGTCGAGTATTTTTGCGTCCTTTTAGCCTGCACTTTGTTAGAGAACCACTCATTTAGCTATGGCTAAAATCGTGAACCTCCGCCTCGTTCAGACTAAAATTACACTAAAAATATAACCGACACTATTAGCTTGACTAACTAATAAGTGAAACGAATTCAATAACCTGAGCCATTATACTTGTTCTTTTCCTTCTAAAAAACACAAAAAATCGTTCCGTAGTTACGGCTATGCAACGATTTTTTGAATTCTTTAGAAGAAAAAATTACTACCCATTCTGGCTCAATTTATTAAATACGTTTCACTAAGGATGTAAAATTCGATACATTGATTCATAAAATTAAAGTTGTTTTTTAACAACTTTGTTACTACAATTAGGATAAACCTAATTATGCTGCATGGAACGCAATGCTCTAATTATATAAAAGTATTTTTTGTCGTTTGATAGAAAAACTTGGACGATTCGTTATATCCTATCTTATTTCTTCACATTCATTCATTGTCGTACCTTTGTCATTCTAAGCAATATGAACTAAGTCCCCTACGTTTTTTAATCTTTGAAGAGAAAACCAATACTAATGTATATAGAGGAAATCCAAATAATAACAGTTAAGCCTAAAAATCCCATTTGGTCTAAAGTGGCTAAAATATTAGGAATATTAATAGTACTGGGATTCTTTGCCTTTATTTCATTCATTTTATCCATTCGTTTTGGTGCATTTGGCGACTTACCTTCCAAAGAAGAATTAGCAAATATAGATAACCATATCGCATCTGAGATATATACCTCTGATGGTGTATTAATGGGGAAATTTTTTAGAGAAAATAGAACGAATGTTTCATTGGAATCTATGGCGCCTTCTGTCATAGATGCTCTTGTCGCTACAGAAGATTCTCGTTTTTACGAACATAATGGAGTAGATTATTGGAGTTTATTTAGGGTTCTTTTTAAAACGATATTAGGAGGTGACGAAAGCTCTGGTGGAGGTAGTACACTTAGTCAGCAATTAGCAAAAAATCTTTATCCTAGAAAAAATGCCATACATATAGCCAAAGTAAAGGAAATGTTCATCGCTCAGCGTTTGGAAGATGTATATACCAAGGATCAAATCCTCACACTTTATCTGAATACTGTTTCTTTTGGAGAAGAAGTATTTGGAATAGGAGTAGCATCTGAACGTTATTTCAATACCAGCCCAAGTAAATTAAAAATAGAACAGGCAGCCGTTTTGGTAGGTATGCTCAAAGCGACTTCTTATTATAATCCAAAAGCTAATCCAGAACGTGCAGAAGGAAGAAGGAATGTCGTCTTGGATCAGATGGTGGCATATGATAAAATAGAGCAATCAGTGAGTGATAGTTTGAAAAAACGTCCTATGAGAATCAATTATCATCTCATTTCTACTAATGTAGGATTAGCTCCCCATTTTAGAGAACATATTCGTGCAGAACTCAAGGAATGGATTGGTCAATATACCAAACCAGATGGTACTCCCTACAATTTATATACAGATGGATTAAAAATAAGAACGACCATCAATTCTCGTATGCAGCGATACGCAGAACAAGCGGTGAAAGTCCATTTAAAGGATTTGCAAAAATCATTCGATGATCACTGGGAAGGAGGGAAACCTTGGGGATCAGATAAAATGATAGAAAAAGCGAAGAAAAAAACTACGCGATATAAAGCATTGAAAGCAGCAGGTTTATCAGCTTCAGCTATCAATAAAAATTTTGCGAAGCCTAGAAAGATGACCATTTTTCAATGGGGCAAAGGAGATGTAAGAAAGACAGTCAGCCCTTTGGATTCATTGAGATACTATTACTGTTTATTGAATACGGGTTTTCTAGTCATGGAACCTCAGACTGGAAAAATTCAAGCTTGGGTAGGTGGGACTAATTTCAAATATTTCAAATACGATCATGTCAAATCTAAGCGACAAGTAGGTTCTACCTTCAAGCCAATAGTTTATGCGACAGCATTGAAACAAGGCTATCAGGCCTGTGATTATTTTTATAACCGCAATACGATATATAGTGATTACGACGATTGGGAACCTAAAAATTCTAATGGAAAATATGGAGGTATGCTTTCTATGGAAGGTGGTCTGATGAACTCTGTAAATGCGATTACTGTAGACGTCATCATGCGAACAGGAGTAGAGGATGTGATAAAACTCGCTCAACAAATGGGCGTAAAAAGTCATATTCCAGAAGTACCTTCTATTGCTTTGGGGACAGCGAATATTTCTTTGTTTGAAATGACGCAAGTCTATGCCACATTAGCCAATGGAGGTGTACACACCAAACCTAAATACATTTTAAGAGTAGAAGATTCTGAAGGACGGTTGATAGATAATTTCCTACCAACGACTAAAGAAGAAATCGCCAATGATACCACTAGAGTCATGACCAAAGAGCAGGCCATGATGATGACACATATTCTACAAAGTGTAGTGGATAAAGGAACTGCGAGGAGGTTGAGACTCAAATATGAATTCACGAATCAGATAGCAGGAAAAACAGGAACGACGCAATCGCATGCAGATGGCTGGTTTATGGGATATACACCAAAATTAGTTGCTGGAGTGTGGGTAGGAGCAGATGATCCTGGCGTTCATTTTAGGGATATTTCTTTGGGGCAGGGAGCGAATATGGCACTGCCTATATGGGCAGAATTCATGAAGCGAGTATATGCTGATTCCAAATTTAAGAAAATGGAATCTGATACCTTTTATATGTCAGAAGATGTGGCTTGGCAATTAGAATGTCCTAATCAAATTACAGAAGAAGAATTCTATTTTTTCCAAAACCAATATAGGCTTCACGATGAAATCGTGGTAGAAGATGATTGGCAAATTCAAGCAGAGGTAGCCCCAGGATTTTCTGATAAAGTAAAAAAGAAGCCTAAAAATAATTTATCTGCAAAGGATAGAGAAAAAGCTCTAAAGAAGAAAGAAAGAACCAAGAAAAAGAATAGACGGAAAGAGAAGCGGAAAGATTTTTTCAAGAAGTTTTTTGATTAGTGAAACGAATTCAATAACCTGAGCCATTATGCTTGTTCTTTTTCCTTCTAAAAAACACAAAAAATAGTTCCGTAGCTACGGCTATGCAACGATTTCCTGAATATTTTAGAAGAAAAAATTACTACCCATTCTGGCTCAATTTATTAAATACGTTTCACTTAGAATTCTTTATCTATGAAAAAAGAATACAACGAAGATGAAATCAGATCTGTGAACTGGACAGAACATGTCAGACTACGTCCCCAAATGTATTTCAATGGCTGTTTTGAAGAAGGAACACTAGATGCCATAGCCTATAGAAATGGCTTGCCATGGCATAGACGAATATTTTGATGGAAATTGTGATTCCTTGACGATAACTGTTTTTGACGATCATTTTTCATTGGAATATAATGCTGGTATTTCATTGGAAATAAGAGGAGGAATAGAATACACTAAAGCAGAAGATATTTTTACACGAATGTATGCTTGTAGCAATGAAAAAAAGCATCTTGCTGTAGGAAAATAATTTTGTCAAATAGGGCTAATGACGATTAATGCAGTAGCTGAGTGCTGCGAATTAATTACGATTGATAATGAAAAAAAAGGCACATTTATATTTAAAGGCGGCGAAACGGAATCTAGAAAAATAGAAGCTATCGAAGTTATTGATAATATAAAAATCATTATGGAACTCAATCATGAAATTCTAAATAATCTGACATTTACAGTGGAAGGAGTCAAGAAAAAAGCAGAGGAATTGAGTCAGAAACTAGAAGGATTCAACATTGAAGTTGAGATAGCTTAATATTACTTTTCTATGAAAAAATACAAGACATTCGAAACAGAAAGATTAATCATTCAACCTACTACTGAACTCGATGCTGAATTTATTTTTGAACTATTGAATAGCAGAAAATGGCTGAAATATATTGGAGATAGAAAGATCTATTCTGTGAACGAAGCAGCAGAATACATTAAAAAAAAGATGATTCCTCAATTAAAAAAACTAGGTTTTTCCAATTATACAGTCATCAGAAAATCGGATAATATAAAAGTAGGTACTTGCGGATTATATGATAGGGAAGGGATGGAAGGCATCGATATTGGTTTTGCTTTTTTACCTCAATATGAGAAAAGGGGATACGCTTATGAAAGTGTCAATAAATTAAAAGAAGTGGCTATTGCTCACTTCAAAATGACAGAGATAAAAGCCATCACAATGAAGGAAAATATTTCCTCCCAAAAACTATTAGAAAAGATAGGACTTCAATTCAATGAGATGATAAAATTAGAAAATAATGAGGAAGAATTGATGTTATTCAGCTTAAAAATCGGCATTTCTTAATTATTAATCGTAATATTGCGATAGGTTAATTTTTCAAATAGTAAATCAATCTAAAAATGAAACTATCAGCGTTTAAGGAAATCGTGAAGACATTAGAAAAACTCAATTTTGAATTGCCTAATGGAGAGCTTGTTCCTAGCCATTATCATGTAACTGAAGTAGGATATATTACTAAGAATTTCATAGACTGTGGAGGAACAATAAGAGAAGAAAAAGTCGTGAATTTCCAATTATGGTATTCAGATGATGTAGATCATAGTTTACTTCCTCAAAATTTTTTAGACATCGTTACGCTTTCTGAAAACAAGCTAGGTATTGGAGATTTTGATATAGAAGTAGAATACCAATCTAATACGATAGGAAAATATGGTTTAGAATTTAATGGTAATAATTTCGTTTTAGCTACTAAAATGACAGATTGTCTAGCGAAAGATAACTGCGGTATTCCAGTAGTGAAAACAAAGGTTAATTTATCTGATTTAATGGTGACTAATAATAGTTGTACGCCTGGAGGTGGATGTTGTTAAGGATTAGTGCTTGTTTGTGATTTTGAGGAATTGAGGATGCTTTTTCAATTCCTCAAAATCCACATCAGTCAATACATCAGTACGATTTTTTTCATTCATTTCTATGCTTTTCTGTAGGAATTCGAACGATTTATCCGTATCAACAATATTCCATGGGGCATTCCCAAAGATTTTACTAAGACATCATATCTGCTAAATACTTGATTGGCACCGCAACGAAGAGTAAGAGAAGATACGAGGTGCCTTCTAAAAAACTTGTGATTTTAAACAGACTTATCATTTTGCTTTCCACATGGGAAATTCAAACTGATTTCTAAATTCCAAACCAATATGACCTTAAACATAATTAACTAAAGCACAATAATTAAGGGCAAATAAAACCCGCTAAATGCTGAAGTATAAAAAGTAGGAAAATCTATGAAAAGCATTCCTCCAGCAGCCACTAGCCAAACTTCATTGGAATCCCAAAATAAGCCAGCTGATTTTGCAATAACTTCTTTGTCTTTTTCTGTTTTTGCAAAAAATAAATGGATAATTCTAGTGCCAAAATCATAACCATCCAATATGAAAAACATGGCAAAAAAAAATGCGATTATACAATACCAAAATATTTCCATATTCTAATGTTTTTTAGGTTTAGGACCTTCGTAAATTGTTTTTCCGACTAGAATCAAAAATAAGACACCTAATAAAAAATACAATCCTACAAATCCTAATAAAGTAAACAAGGTATTTCCAGAAGAAACCGTTGGCGATACGCCTGCTGTTGTTTTTAATAATCCATAAACTAAATAGGGTTGTCGTCCTAATTCTGCCACATACCAGCCTGTAATATTGGCAATGTATCCAAAAGGTGCTAAAAACATAATAGTCCAAAGTAATAGTTTTAAACTATACCGTTTCCTTCTCCATAAAAAGAAAACAGTCAGACTCATCACTGCTATAGATATGGTTCCAAGTCCAACCATAATGTGATAGGAATAATAAAGTCCTGGAATATTTGTTGGTAATTCCTCCTCTGGGAATTTATCCATTCCTAGTATCTGTTGATTCCAATCTTGATAAGTTAAAAAACTAAGAATATTAGGAACTGCAATTTTATTATCCAATTATATTGGGTTGCCCAATCGATACAATTTCAGCTCCTGCATGTTCTGTTTCAAAGATGCCTTCGATGGCAGCAAAAGCGGTAGGTTGATATTTTGCTACATTTTTAGCGTTCCAGTCGCCTGTAGGGAAAGCGACGAGTAAACTTGAAATAATACGCAATTGAATAATACCTTTCGTATATAAATGGACTCCTTCGCAAGATTACTTCGTTACAAATACTCGTCGTAGCTATGGCTACGACTGTGTTTTGTACCTCGTTATCTCACTAATGAGTAAACATATCCAATACGAAAGGTATTATTCAATTGCGTATAAGTCCAAAAATTACACCCGTTTTTAGGAATAATTTTCCATATTCAACATGCTTGTTATTTGCCAAAATATAAAAGGCACTAATACTCGCTACCACAAAAGAAGAGGTAACAAGCGAAGCCATTTGATTGTGTAAAAAAGCAGGAAGCAACCAAGGATTGCTAAATAGTGCAGAAAATTCTCAAGAACGTATGTTCCATTTTCCAATATTTTATATCCTACAGGATGTTGCATCTAAGCATTCGTTGCTAGAATAAAATATCCACTTAGCCAGGAACCAATAAATACGAGGAGTGCAGTTAGAAAGTGCAGCTTTTGACCCATTAATTTTTCGCCAAAAATAAAAAGTACCGAAAAAGAAGATTCCAAGAAAAATGAAAATAATCCCTCCATAGCGAG
>JBNMOV010000142.1:0-10385 GCA_051275765.1 Maribacter sp.
ATTTCAATATTTTCAGTAGGGTTTTCCTTGAAATATTGGGTAAGGAATTCAGTTTCATCAGCACAATTAGGACACCATGTTCCTAATATTTGTACGATTTTATATTTGCCTTTGAATGCTTCATCGTTTAGAGAAACCTTAGTACCTGCTTCATTAGGAAACGAAAAAGATAACTTATTGAATCCTTCCTTGAGATAAGTGAGCTTTTCAGGATTTTCTAATTGAAACGCATCATTTCTTTTAGCACTAAAAGATGTTTGATAATGAGAGCCACTCCTGAAAATACCAGTCATACTTTCATCTTCTATGATCTTGGCTTCAAATAAGAAAGCATGAGCTCCATCGAAGCAAGAAAGATAGATTTTATCATCTTGGATCGTTCCCTCCAAAAACCTATAATCACCAGTTTCTGTAATGAATGTACCTAAAAGATGATTGCCATCTTGTTTGAATTCACCAATGGCAGGGTAGGGATCGTCTGTTTCTACTCCAAAAGTAACTTCCCATTTTCCACTGACATCAATCTTTGGTGTTTTCCTCAAAGTACTGAAACGATGCCCTTCTCCAAATTTAGCTACAAAAGGAATGGCATAATTCTCCTTTGTTTTTACGATGTATTTTCCTTCTATCACATTCTCCTCAAAAAGAGCAGTAATGTAGGAATCGTAATGAGGGAAATCTATAATAATCGTATCATTTCCTGTACCTCTTTCCCATCCAAAAACAATGTCTTCTACCTTGATAATTTCATCTCCATTCTGAATATTGATGTGAATCTTATCTGGACGATCATAAACAAGTTCGAAATTAAAAGGAAGTTCGCCTTCAGTTACATCTTGAAATTGCAGGGTTTCCTTAGCCCTTGGTTTAGCATCTTTATTCAATGGACGACGAATACCATCCAAATTAAGCGTAGCACGCCATTTTCCTGGAGGAGGCCCCATATATTGATCAGGGATTTTAATACAAGATGTATATCCTAAACCTAGGATAGCTATGAAAAATAATAACAGATATTTCTGGTTCATGTATGAATGTTTATATACTGATAAAATCTCTCCTAGCCTCCCCAAAAGGGAGGGAAATTGCACTTTATTTCCCTCCCTTTTGGGGAGGCTAGAATGGGTTAAATGACTAAGTAGAAAATCATAATTATCTACTTAGCACCTTTAAATTGATCATCCTTATTTTCAAAGAGAACATTGAACGTAGTCAAACTACCATAGATGCGAGTAATATATTGCTGTAAATTTACCTTCTCTTCATCAGATAAATTACTAGTATTGACTCGTTGTTCCATTACTCTCAGCCTATCTCGTACCATGATGATTTTATGAAAGAATCCTTCGATCGGAATTTCTTTAGCTTTCAAATCCTGATCCTTAGGTTGGAGCGACATCGTTCCGCCTACCCATTTACTACCTAAGTCAACAGTTTCTTCGACTGCATTGTATGTCCTTAGTATCTTTAACAACGCTTTCTCCGCATCGTTGAATGTAACACCGCCTATTGGGTTAACTTTTTCAATTATTTCCCATTTTTCGTAGCTTTTGCCTACATCCTTCATACCATACGTGATGAAACTGACTTTATATGCCATCACATCGACCTTTACAATCACTCCATCTCCAAATGCAGGATGTTTTACTCTCGATCCTATTCCTAGTAATTCACTCATGTTCTTTTTTTAGATTTTAGACATTAGACCGCTTCGCTCTTAGAGGTTAGATTTTTCTTGTGTTGCTAGTTGTTGTTGCTAAAAAAATACAAAGTAAAAAATAAGTCTAACGTCTAAGAGCGAAGCGGTCTAGCGTCTAAAATTAATCTTTATAATTATCATCCCAATTCAGTACCTTAGGCGTTCCTAATTTTCCTTCTGAATGAGCTATTAATGTTGCTACTGTTGCATCTCCTGTTACATTGATAACAGTTCTACACATATCCAATGGTCTATCCACTGCAAAAATCAAGGCCAGTCCTATCGCCAACTTATCAGCAGGAAAACCAATAGATTCCAATACGATAACCAACATAACCATTCCTGCACCTGGCACTGCTGCTGAACCAATAGATGCCAAAAGAGCCGTGAGAACTATGGTTAATTGATCCACAAAAGTAATCTCATGATGTAGTGCTGTACAAATAAATACAGCTGCTACAGCTTGATACAAACTCGTTCCATCCATATTAATAGTCGCTCCCACGGGCAGTACGAAACTGGATACTTCTTTATCCACACCTATATGTTCTGTCACACGTTCCATAGTAACTGGAAGAGTGGCAGCACTTGAACTGGTAGAAAATGCCAATAATTGAGCTGGACTGATTTGTTTTAAGAACCAAATCGGACTTTTTTTAACATAAAGAGAAATTACTAACATATATATACCCACCATGAGTAGTAATCCTCCAACTACAGTGAGGGCATAAGTTAGCAATGACATTAATAAATTAGGATCAGTAGTAGTTACGATGACTTTTGCTAATAATGCGAATACCGCAAATGGAGCAATCAACATGATGAGATCCACGATTTTTAATATCACATCATTGATACCATCTATCACATCTGTAACTGGTTTCGCCTTTTTAGGTTCTATTAATAATAATCCTATTCCAAATAAGATAGCGAAGAATATTACTTGAAGCATAGAACCATTATCAGATGCTGCTCCAAATATATTATCTGGAACGATATCCACTAAAAATTGTAATGGTCCAGAGCTAGTCGTTTTACCTGCTGTTGCGATCTTGCTTTGTAAAGAAGGATCATTAGCATAATTTTCTACTAGCGTATCAATCGTAGATTGTGCAATATTTTGCCCTGGTTTTACGATATTTACCAAAGTTAATCCGATGATAATGGCTACTAAAGTAGTTACTATATAAGTGACGATAGTTTTTCCACCTATTTTAGAAAATTTGGAAATATCCTTTAAATCAGCAATTCCTTTGATAAGAGATGCTAGGATAAGCGGAATGGCGATGAGTTTGAGTAAACTTATAAAAATAGAACCAAATGGAGCTATCCAGTTATTGACGAAACTTTTTCCCCAAGGGAAGAAGGTCATAGATAGTCCAAAAAGGACTCCCAATACCATTCCAATTAATATTTGCCAATGCAGTGCTAATTTCATAATCCCTTATTTAGTATATGTGAAACGAATTCAATAACCTGAGCCATTATGCTTGTTCTTTTTCCTTCTAAAGCTACCTATGCAACGATTTTTTGAATTCTTTAGAAGAAAAAATTACTACCCATTCTGGCTCAAGTTATTAAATACGTTTCACTATGTAAAATTATTTTTTAGCAAAACAGCTGTTTTGCTAAAAAAGCTTAAAGTAGTCTATTCTGAAATGATCAGATAACCTAGTACCAATACAAAAGTAGGTTGAAGTTTTGAACGTAGGATTTTATTTCAAATCAATGAACGCCCACAGTCTAATAGCCTTAGCTATTAAGGCGAGGACGTGAAGCAGAGTTGAGATAAAAAATGCTTTCAAAAATCAATATTATTTTTGTTACAAGGTATTAAACGTAAATATATTGTAAAATGGCTAAATTGTATAACTATGTGTGAGGATGTTTGGGATTGAAGGGGATGTTTAGACGAATATATTGGGCGTTCATTGATTTGAAACAAAATCCTACGTTCAAAATTTCAAGCTACTTTTGAATAGTTAGCTACACTTATATTCTACCAATGATAGTTTTTTCTTGAAATTTTAATTTCTTAGTATCTAAATTTCTACTTTTGCAGCCAACAAAAGAAGTAACATTCCATGTCTAAATTGATCAACCTAATTAGCGACACCGTAACAAAGCCTTCACCAGAAATGCTCAAAGTCATGTTTGAAGCAGAAGTAGGCGATGATGTATTCAATGAAGATCCAACTGTCAATCGATTACAACAAATGGCAGCGGATATGTTTGGCATGGAAGCCGCACTTTTTTGTCCATCTGGAACGCAAACCAACCAGATAGCCATCGCTGCACATACTTCCAGAATGGATGAAGTAATCTGTCATGAATATTCTCATATTTACCAATATGAAACAGGCGGATATGCCTATAATTCAGGCGTAGGAATTAAGCTATTGAAAGGCGATAATGGCATTTTGGATATAGAGGATGTAAGAGCAGCTATCAATCCTACATACGACTGGCTAGCGAATTCAAGTTTATTGGTATTAGAAAATACAAGCAATAAAGGAGGAGGTTCTTATTATACAATAGAGCAAATCAAGGAATTTTCTCAATTAAGCAAAGAAACAGGACTTAAATTCCACTTAGATGGAGCTAGGCTTTTCAATGCTTTGGTAGAAACAGGAGAATCTACTCAAGATTATGGTCCTTTATTCGATAGTATTTCTATTTGTTTGTCCAAAGGATTAGGAGCACCTATTGGCTCGTTATTATTAGGTAAAGCTGATTTTATCAAAAAATCGAGGCGACTAAGAAAAGTCATGGGAGGAGGAATGAGGCAAGCTGGTTATTTGGCAGCAGCAGGTATATATGCTCTAGAAAATAATGTCGAAAGATTAAAAATAGATAATGATCGAGCAAAGGATTTAGGTAAGACATTGGAAACACTCAATTATGTAGAAAGTGTAAGACCTATTCAGACGAATATCTTGATTTTTGATTTAAAAAATCCAATCATGGCAGCACCTTTTCTAGAGAAATTAAAGGAAAAAGGAATCAATGCAGTGCCATTCGGATCATCTACTATTCGTTTTGTCACACATCTGGACATTACTGAAAACATGATAGAACGAACCAAGGAAATATTAAAAGACTTAGAAAAAGGGAATTTCTAATGTAAAGTTATACTTTTGAGTTTTCATCACACCGCAAAACCGGTTATCATGATAAAGTACTACTCCAAAACAGGAAAGGAAATTGTTGAGTTACCGGAACTCACCAACCAGTGTTGGGTTAATATCTCCCCACCTTTTAGCCAAGAAGAGTTGGAAGAGTTGGCAGAAAAATTAATTATTCCCATTGATTTTTTGACAGATTCTTTGGATATAGATGAGCGTTCTCGCTATGAAAGAGAAGACGATATCAGCTTAGTCGTAGTCAATACTCCAGTCCCTAATGACACGGAAGAAGAAATTGAAGCAACTTATATCACAGTACCTATCGGAATTATTATTACTCCAGATAATATCATTACGATTACATCATTTAATAATCCAGTGCTAGAACTTTTCCTAGAAGGAAAAGTAAAGAATTTTAATACAGCAGATAAGAAATTATTTGTCTTACAGATCTTCGAACAGAACGTATTCCGTTTTTTGACCAATCTTAAAAAGCTCAACCTCAAGCGAAATCTGATAGAAAAAGAATTATACGATTCTAGTCGTTCCAGGGAATTGAAACAATTATTGAGTATAGAAAAGAGCTTGGTTTACTTCTTGACTTCATTGAGTTCTAACGAATTATTGAAGATGAAGATGAAAAGAGCGGACTTGCTGAAGATTCGAGAAGACGAAGAAAAAACAGATTTATTCGAAGACATTATTATTGATAATAGTCAAGCTTTGGAAATGGCGAATACCTATACCAAAATTATCCAAAGTACGATGGAATCTTCTGCTTCTATTATTTCTAATAATTTAAATATTGTCATTCAGAGACTTACGCTCATTACTATTATTTTAATGGTGCCAACCTTAGTCGCTTCTTTTTTCGGAATGAATACACAGAGTGGTTTAGAAGAGTCAGAATCAGCTTTTTACTGGATTATCATCGTCAGTGTAATTCTGACTTTATTGCTAGTTTGGATCTTCAGAAGGAAGAAAATGATATGATTTTGCGTTCAAACACTCCTTTGTAATTATTTTGATGATATTGCCAACCTAAAAAAAAGTCAAGTTATTCACAATGTTGGTAAATTCTACTCCTATGTTAATTTACTGAAAGTTAGTGGTTTATGCATTTTACTAACAATATGTGGATAAGTATTAGCTTTTTCATCCGACTAAATCTATTAATTTAGTGTTCTGTTTGAGAACAATGTGGAATTAATTCCGTTGTTCTCAAAGAATAGAGCAACATACTTGATTTTACCTCAAGAAGAGAAAAAACATAAAACGGCTGTGAGAGTATTATATTCGGATTTTAAGTAATTATTATTGATTGGATTAAACCATTACTGATACCTTACCGGACTTAACTTTCTACCATTTGAGAATAAGTTGAATAAGCAAGACTTACTTTATTGTCAACCAATAGAGTATAGCCTTTCCTGCGAGTATTGGAAAGGGAAACCTAGTGTCGAAAGACATGAGAGGTAAGGAAATCTTTTGTGCTATTGTTTAAAGAAAATAATGATTAATTAATAGTGAAGTTGTTTAAGAATTACTGTTTGTAGACAAAAAAGTAGTTTTTAAACAACTTCACACATAGAATTTATTTAGAATGAGTAACCATGCAGATCAAAATAACATGATTGAACCCATGTTGGTAGAAAATCCGGGAAGATTCGTCCTTTTTCCTATTCAATACCCTGAGATATGGGAGATGAGAAAAAAAGCTTTAGCTTGTTTTTGGACAGCTGATGAAATAGATTTAGAACAGGATGTTTCAGATTGGGAAAACAAACTAAATGATGGTGAACGCCATTTTATCAAACACGTATTAGCATTTTTTGCAGCTAGTGATGGCATCGTAAATGAGAATCTTTGTATCAATATGTACGAAGAAATTCAGATACCAGAAGCTCGTTCTTTTTATTCTGCACAAATTCAGATAGAAGACATCCACTCAGAAACATACAGTCTTCTGATAGATACCTATATAAAGGATACAACAGAGAAAGCTCATCTTCTAAATGCCATCGAAACACTAGACTGTGTAAAGAAAAAGGCATCATGGGCGATGAAATGGATAGAGGAAGCACCTAGTTTCGCTCATCGTTTAATTTCATTTGCAGCAGTAGAAGGAATTTTCTTCTCTGGTAGTTTCTGCTCTATTTATTGGTTGAAGAAAAGAGGCTTGATGCCAGGCTTGACTTTCTCTAATGAGTTGATCAGTCGTGACGAAGGAATGCATTGTGATTTTGCTTGCTTGCTATATTCTATGTTGAAGTATCCTTTGGACAAACAATTGGTAGAAGATATCATCGTAGAAGCAGTTTCATTCGAAAAAGAATTCGTAACAGATGCCTTACCAGTATCATTGATAGGTATGAATGCTGAGATGATGCAGGAATATATCGAATTCGTAGCAGACAGATTATTGAATTCATTAGGAAACGAAAAGTACTTCAATACTGCTAATCCATTTTCATGGATGGATTTGATTTCATTACAAGGAAAAACTAATTTCTTTGAAAAGAGAGTGGGGGATTATCAAAAGGCAGGTGTAATGTCTGAGAGAGATAAGCAAGTATTCTCTTTGGACGAGGACTTTTAGGAATTTGAAATTGGAGACTAGAAATTAGGAACGAAATCGTTTCACTAATTTCTAGTCCCCAATTCTCTAGTTTTTAATAAACACATTTTACAACAATTTAAACCACTACCTAAGATGCAAGTAGTAAAAAGAAATGGGGGGAAAGAGAGCGTATCCTTTGACAAGATCACTGCTCGAATTAAAAAATTATGCTATGGCTTGAATACTAAATATGTGAGTCATATAGAAATAGCTAAAAAAGTAATTCAAGGATTATATGATGGCGTAACAACCACAGAATTGGATAATCTTGCAGCAGAAACTGCTGCAACGATGACTACGATTCATCCTGATTATGCACAATTGGCAGCAAGAATTTCTATCTCCAATTTACATAAGAATACAGATAAGTCTTTCTATAAGACGATGAAAGCTTTGCATGGCTATCTTGATCCTAAAACAGGAGAGAATGCAGGTTTGATATCAGATATGATACTCAAAATCATTAAGGAAAATGAGAGTGAAATTAATTCTGCTATCATATACGATAGAGATTATAATTTTGATTTCTTTGGTTTTAAAACACTAGAACGTTCTTATTTATTAAGAATGGATGGAGATGTAGTTGAGCGTCCACAGCATTTGTTGATGCGTGCATCGATAGGAATTCATGGTGCGGATATCAAATCTGCCTTAGAGACCTATAATTACATGTCTGAAAAATGGTTCATTCACGCTACACCTACTTTATTCAACGCTGGTACACCAAAACCACAGTTGAGTTCATGTTTCCTATTATCTATGACAGATGATAGTATCAGCGGAATTTTTGAAACATTGACAAGATGTGCCAAAATTTCACAATCAGCTGGAGGAATTGGTTTGAGCATTCATAATGTAAGAGCACAAGGGAGTTATATCAAAGGTACAGGAGGAACATCGAATGGTATCGTTCCAATGCTAAGAGTATTTAATGATACGGCTCGTTATGTAGATCAAGGTGGAGGAAAGCGAAAGGGAGCTTTTGCTATATATCTAGAACCTTGGCATTCGGATATCATGTCATTTTTAGATTTGAAAAAGAATCATGGTAAGGAAGAAATGCGTGCTAGGGATTTATTCTATGCCATGTGGATTTCTGATTTATTCATGCAAAGAGTACAGGATAATGGACAATGGTCTTTATTCTGTCCTAATGAATGTCCAGGATTATATGATACTTATGGCGGAGAATTCGAAGCACTGTATCATAAATATGAAAAAGAAGGACGAGCTAGAAAAACGATCAAAGCACAAGAACTTTGGTTTAAGATTCTAGAATCTCAGATTGAAACAGGAAATCCATATATGTTATATAAGGATGCTTGTAATAAAAAATCCAACCAAAAGAATTTAGGTACGATCAGAAGTAGTAATCTCTGTACAGAAATCATGGAGTATACTTCTCCAGATGAAGTAGCGGTTTGTAACTTAGGTTCAGTAGCCTTACAGAAATTTGTTAATGGTCCTGGTGATTATAATTTTGATAAATTATATGAAATTACTAAGGTACTGACGACGAATTTGAATAAAGTAATTGATATCAATTACTATCCAGTAAAAGAAGCAGAAAACTCCAACATGCGTCACAGGCCAATTGGTCTAGGTGTACAAGGACTAGCAGATGCTTTTCTTTTAATGCGTTTTCCGTTCGAAAGCCCAGAGGCTAAGAAGTTGAATAAGGAAATATTCGAAACGATGTACTTTGCAGCTTTGACACAATCTTGTGAATTAGCGAAAAGAGATGGAGCTTATTCTTCTTACGAAGGTTCTCCAGTAAGTCAAGGCGAATTGCAGTTCGATATGTGGGGAGTTAAGCCTACAGATCGTTGGGATTGGGCAGGTTTGAGAGAGGATATCAAGAAATATGGTATAAGAAATAGTTTGCTTTTAGCCCCTATGCCTACAGCATCTACTTCTCAGATATTAGGTAATAATGAGTGTTTCGAGCCATACACATCTAATATTTATACGAGAAGAACACTTTCTGGAGAGTATATCGTAGTGAATAAGCACTTGTTGCGTGATTTGATTAGACTAGGCGTTTGGAACGAAGAAATGCGGGAAGCATTGATGGCTTCTAATGGTTCTATTCAACATATAGAAGGATTGCCACAGGAAATCAAGGAACTATACAAGACGACTTGGGAAATCAGCATGAAAGCTATTATAGATATGGCAGCGGATAGGGGAGCATTCATCTGTCAAAGTCAGAGTATGAACCTATTTGTGGAAAGTCCTAATTTTGCTAAATTATCATCCATGCACTTTTACGCTTGGAAGAAAGGATTGAAAACAGGCATGTACTACTTGCGTTCTAAGGCAGCAGTTGATCCAATTAAGTTTACATTGAGTCAGAAGCACCAGAATCAATTCTCTAATAAGGTAGAAGAGAAAGTTCCTGCAATGGCAGTGAATACTGTAGCAGCAACAAAAGATAGTGTAATAGCAACGATGAAGCCAATCGAAAAGCAAGATATCGATGCATGTGATTTAGATGATCCAGATTGCATCATGTGTCAAGGATAATTTAAAGATAACTAATTATAGCGTTTAGTTAATGTATGAGCCACTTCCTTTTGGGAGTGGCTTTTTCTATTTAATTGAATGCACTAATTTAATGCGTATTTTTTAATAAAATTAATTAATATTTTATTAGTTTTGATGAGGGATTAGTTGTCTTTTGTTAATTACTATGAGAAGTATTTTTAATACTAAACATTTGTTATTTTTGATATTTTATTTTAATTAATACATAAAATAATAAGACAAAGAATGATAGTTTTTTTATTTTAAATAAGTGAGCAAACCAATTATTAAGGGATGACGAATAAATAAGTGTCTGGAATTGATAAGATATTTTTGTGCTAGGCAAGGCGGTAAAAGTCGCGTTACGCCTTAGCGTAATAAGGTTTTTGCCAACGCAGCATAGTGCAAAAAGATG
>JBNMOV010000143.1:0-10384 GCA_051275765.1 Maribacter sp.
CAGATAACCAAACTCGTATTATTAATCAATCGAATAGTGAATTACCTATAGATATTGTTCATGATATTACCTTGGATTTAGATGGTGATATGTGGGCAGGAACAGAGGAAGGAATCATCATATTTGAATGTGGAGGAAATGTATTCGATTCTTCTTGCCAAGGGACAAAAAGGATAGTAGAGCGAGACGATGGTAATAATGCTTATCTTTTGGAATCTGAGAGTGTAAGATGTATCGCTGTGGATGGTGCCAATAGAAAATGGTGTGGCACAACTAATGGCGTATTCTTGATTTCAGAAGATGGTCTAGAAGAAATATATCATTTTACGAAAGATAATAGTCCACTGTTCAACAATATCATCAATGATATCGTCATCAATGAGCGTACTGGAGAAGTTTATATTGGTACGAATAGTGGAATCATTACTTACCAAGGAGATGCAACTGTAGGCGGCGTAGTCCATGATGCAGAGGTGTTCGCATTCCCTAATCCAGTAAGACCTGATTATAAAGGACCAATTGCTATCAGAGGATTGCCTCAGAATGCCAATGTAAAGATTACAGATGTGAGTGGCACCTTGATTTATGAAACGACTGCCAATGGAGGACAGGCTATTTGGGATGGTAGGGATTATAATGGCAGAGAAGCTTCTTCTGGTGTTTATCTGGTTTTCAGTGTGAATAAGAAGAATCTAACTAATCCAGATGGTTTTGTAACCAAGATTCTGAAGATGAAGTAATTGTGAAACTCAATAGTCCAAATTAAAAAATCCTAGCAGAATATATCTGCTAGGATTTTTTAATTGAAGTTCTGTAAAATTATTGCTTAGTAGCAGTCAAAGAAACATTACAACCTGTATCTGCATCATTACCGCTATATGTCATTTTGTTGCTCGTTACAGTATAAGTACCAATACTGCAAGTACCATCAAGGCAAACTGTCATTGTCGTTTCATCCAAAATTTCCCATGTACCATCAAGATTAGTCGTTTCTGAAGGTACTAATGGAGAATTTGATTCAGCATTAATTATAGCCGCCAATGTTCCTGTTGAACTAAAGGTAAAATCTATATTGACACAAACTTCTGCAATAATAAAATCTTCACAGTATTGCCCGTTATCACCAAATGTATAAGATAAATTATCACTAGCATCATTACAATTGGATTGAGAAAAGGAATCAGCTTGCCAATTACCTACTATTAGTTCACTATTATCTTCATCCTTACAAGAAGAAAAAGTCATTATCACTAAGGCAAAAATAAACATTGAGAATCTGAAATTCATTATCTTAAATTTATATGATTGATTAATATTAGAATATATTCTATGTAACGTTACTAACATAAAAAAAGCGGCTAATAACTTTTTCAGTTAATAGCCGCTAAACTCGGTTGAAACAATAAACTTGAACTACTTGCAATTAAAATTAAACTAAAACCTTTCTTCTAAGTATGACCTTAGGAGTTTGTCTTTTATCTACTTAAAACAAACGCTTAAGATAAAACTAAGTCTTAATAAAAGCTATCAGGAACGCACCTTATATGTGTGGTTAAATTAAATGTGCGAAAAGGAGCGTTCCCAGATAGCCATCCTGTTTGAAGTTCAAATCTCAAAATTATTCTGTCTAATCAGTGCTTTTACTGATTATGTCTATATTTAGGAAAACCTTATTACTTTAGTAGTACAGTTACTTACGAAAGGGTTGCACTTCTTTTTTATTTTTTCTTAAAAAAATTAATAAAAAATAAAAAATATTGATTATCAGTACTTTATAATAAATATTTATTCAAAAAAATGTCCTATAAGGGAACAGGAAAATAATAACGGTATAGTAGACATTATTATTACGAATTGTTTAGTAAAGGTTTTCTCATGCTAAGCCTAAGGTTATGAATAGCAACAGCTATTTTGACAATAGACTGTCTTTTAGCATAGCATGGGATCCTAATTTTTTCTCTCATTATCTTGAGGCGTTTCACTCCAGCAAAAGCATGTTAAATTTTTACCCTTAAGCTAGAAATGGCTTTATTAATTTGCTTTTGTACAGCATTCAATTTTTTGCCCTTTGGTTTTTTGTAAGGAAGAATTATGGTTTTTTCTTCCGCTCCTAAAAAACCTAAATCCAATAAAAAAGGGACATTTGCTGTTTCTATATTCAAGTCATCAAAAATTGACTTGTCGTGTGTTGAACCTATGTAGGAATAACTTAGAAAGTGAACGTATCTATCTGGACTACCCAAAACAAAATTCTTTTCTGTATGCTTATGATGTTTTTCACTAAAATCCTCTTTTTGAGCATTATAGCATCGTTTTCAAGGAAGTTCTCTTTCTGTAACATCGCCCGAGATATATTCTATGGAATCGTCCTCACAACAGTAATCGAATCCAAATTCAGGAGAATAACCTAAGCGATCTAAGCTATATTCCAATGCAGGAAGAAGAAAACTGAACCATTGGGAAACTTTGGATTGACTTATTTTAAAGAAACTCCCCAATGTAAACTGATTCATATTTTCCTTTAAATACATCAGCATAAAATCAAGCTTTTTTGAACTCCCATATAGACTACTGTTCTTCGATTCCATAGTTTGAATCCGTTTTCGCTCGTAACCTTGCAATGGGTAACGCCTCAATCTTTTTATTACTTGAATATTAAATTCAGTCAATAACATTTCGTATTCATTCTCTACCAAACTCGTTAATTGATTAACTTTGAGCTTGGGACTATTTGATTTTTTGTATTCACACTTCAAAGTAAATCTTTTAGTCCCAATTTTAGCCTATACAACTCTATTCGTAATAATCTCTAGTATATACCTCTTTATTAGCATCAATTCAACTATTCAAAAAATTAGAATTAATTAAGAGAACTAATGATTACAAGTAAAATCAAAAAATAAATTATATTTATTTTTTATTTATAAATAATTAAATTCTAAGAGCACCTTATACCGTTAGTCAGAATTAAAAGATTATGCAAATATGACTATTAAAGAAATAGAAGATCAAATATTAAAGTATAGTGTGTCTGAAAAAAAAATGTTTGTGACATCATCCTTTCAAACACAGAGTATACCATTACTACATATACTGAGCAAGATTAAAAAAGACATCGATGTACTATTCATCCACACAGGGTTTCACTTTCCAGAATCCATTGCTTTTAGAGATGAGATAGTAACATTATTAGGATTGAATTTAATAGATGTAAGGCCCTTGATTCCCAAGAGTCAGCAAAAAGATGCAGAGGGGCAATTCTATTTTGTATCCGACCCAGATTATTGCTGTTACCTGAATAAAACTCAGCCTTTAGAGCCCTATCTCATCCAATATGATATATGGATCAGTGGAGTCCGAGCAAGCCAAAGCGCAACCAGAAAAAAGATGAGCACTGAACAATCAGCTCCTCACGACATCCTTCGTTTTCATCCTATGCTGGATTGGACAGCGAAGCAGATCTATGAATATAGGCAGCTTCATCAATTACCTGAACACCCTTTGGATTCACAAGGATATCAAAGTATCGGTTGTGTTCCCTGTACACGTAAATTTGATCTATCTGATGAGCGATCAGCTAGATGGTTTGGAATGAATAAAATAGAATGTGGTCTACACACAGACCTAATAAAGTAGTTTTATGAATATACTTATAACTGGAGGAGCTGGATACATTGGAACAGAGTTGATCTATAGTTTAGAAGCAGATGAATTAGTAGATAGGATCGTTGTGTACGATAGCTTAAACAAAAATAATTATAACCTCTTCCTCGGACGATCAAAATTGAAGACCAGCAAAGTACACTTTGTTCATGGTGATATTCTAGATTCCCGTAAGCTCAAAAAGCATGTAGATCGTGCTGATATTGTCTATCATTTGGCAGCTAAAGTAACCACTCCTTTCGCTGACCATAATCCACATGAGTTTGATCAGATAAATAATTGGGGCACCGCTGAATTGAGCTATCTGGTTCAGAAAAGTAAGGTAAAGAAGTTCATTTATGCCAGCAGTGCCTCTGTTTATGGAGCATCGGAAAAAGAGATGGATATTGCATCGCCACTCAATCCAAAAACCTTTTATGGCATATCAAAAATGCATGGAGAGGAACATGTAAACGGCTTACGTAATACCGATATTCAAATCTATGTATTACGCCTAGGAAATGTCTATGGATATAGTAAAAGTATGCGTTTCGATTCAGTCATAAACAAATTCATGTTCGAAGCAAATTTTATGAAACGGCTGCGCATAAATGGAGATGGAAATCAATCAAGATCCTTTATTCATATCGATCGATTAACTACAATCCTTAAAGATATAGCTATGACAGAACTAAAACCAGATACCTATAATCTTGTTTCCAACTCCTTTACAATCAATGCAATCGTGGATGAGTTGAGATCATTCTATCCAGGATTAGAAATGATTTTTGTGAATCAGAATATGAAAATGAGAAGCTTAATAGTGAAGCCAGATGATCGAATTCCAAAAATTATATCATTAGACGAAAAAAGTCTGGGTATTCAGATGAGAGAATTCAAGGATCAATTTAGTTTTTAAATAAAGTTAAGTATCCCAACATCGAAAGTCTCGAAGACTTTTAATATTTTGCTAAACAAAAGACTGAACGCTACTCAAACAAAACATCAGAAATTTTAAAGATTTCCGATGTTGGTATTGTTTTTTTAAGTTTCATCTTTTAATAACCGCTCCTTGACTTCCACATCACAAGGACATATTTTAAAATTAACTAGTTCATCATTTATCTCGCATCCAAAATATGAATATGAGATACTTATACCTAGCGGTATTCGCTTTACAAATCACCTACAGTAACAATTGCTTGATTTTCAGCAGCGATGATTTTTAAGCCATCCAAAAACTAATTAATCTTCAGTATACTTTCTATATTTACCTATGAAGTTGTTTAAAAACAGTTGAAATGAATCATCTTCCAAAATGGTATTCGTGGCTTATTTCATTAGTGCTAGGTATTGCTGTAAGCCTTAGGTTAGTCGTATATTTTCAGAATAGGGCCTTATTTCTAGATGAGGCGAATGTCTGTATGGATATTATTTCAAAAGATTATTTTGGATTATTTCAGATATATGAATCAGGGCAACAGATGCCACCTTTCGTTGCTATCTTCATCAAATCCTTTAGCCTAGCCTTAGGAAATAATGAATATACATTGAGGTTGTTTTCCTTGATCATAGGACTTAGTTCTGTTTACTTATTTTTTATTTTATCCAAAAAATTCATCAAAACTATATTTGGACTTTTATTTACCAATTGGATATTCGCCACTTCTTATCTATTGATACAATATGCCACAGAAGCCAAACAATATGGGACTGATGTATTCATTACGATGTTGCTTATATTATTAGCTACTAGAAATCCTGAAAAAGAATTTTCTACTAAGAACATGATAGGATGGATGACATTAGGAGCTGTTGCGGTATGGTTTTGTATGCCTTCTATTTTTGTATTGGCAGGGGTAGGTTTTTATTGGTTGCTACATCAAAAAAACCTTATCAAACATCAACCTCAAAAGGTACTACCCATCATTATCATAGGAAGTAGCTGGTTGATCAATTTTGGATTATACTATTATATATTATTATCTCCAGCATTGAGCCAAGACTCTTTAGTCAGTTATCATGAGCCTTATTTCCTACCTATTTTTCCTACAGATTTGGCCTCGCTGGACAAATGGACATCCATCCAGTTTGAAATACTGCGATCCACGATAGGTAAAACTGGTATTGCCGTAGCAGCAGGCATTATCTTATTTTTATCTGGTTGGTATTTTTGTTTCAAGGACAATTGGAAAAAAGGTATACTCTTATTGGCTCCTATCTTATTAGCGTGGCTAGCATCTGGCTTAGATAAATATTCGCTTATTCCTAGATTGGCTTTGTTTTATCTGCCTATTTCATTATTAATTATGGGCTATGCCATAGATGGAATTTATCAATGGGGGAAATCTTATATCAGATGGATATTAGGAATATTATTGATTTTAGTGGCATCTCACCAAGATGGTTTTGACATGTTTTGGAAACCCCTAACGATAGATGAGATTAAACCTATTTTAGAACATATATCAGAAAATGCCAATAAGAATGATTTGATTTATATTCACTTTGAAGGAATAGCTGCATTTGAGTTTTATACCAAATATCATGATGATAAGGATAGCCGTTTCAATCTTTCAGAAAACCCTGCAATTTATACTCGATGGGATACTAAACACCCAGCACTCATTCAGCCTTATCCTAAAAGAGTATGGCTTCTTTTTGCTCATACAGAAGAAAAACCAAAGGCTAAAATGACTCAAAAATTCCTTCTTTTATATGATAAAAAAGAACAAATAGAATCTGTGAGAGCATCATGTATTTTATTAGAAAAAAAGTAGTTCTATAAATTTAGAAGCTGTTTTATTCAGTTGAGTTTATTTTATTTAAAATTTAAAAAATCACTGAAATTATTTTTTAAATAAAAAATAATTATCACATATACTAAAAAATAATTGACATAAAACAGTAGTAAAAATTAACAATTTCTTTAAAACGTTAATAAAATATTAAAATAATTCAAGATTTAATCACTTATTTAATGTCACAAATAAGTGATATTATTTGTACTTTTTTTGGTAAACTTAGTTCTTTTAACTACTATTACTTACCAAATCAGCTAAGTCAATTACGTTTCTTAGGAGGAAGAAATGACAGAACATACAAGAGACGACCTTTTTCTCTTCATTCACAATCTTAGAAAAATGGACAATCTGGAATTAGAACTATTTACCCCTTTTGATAAACCCACTTTTTCTACGACTAACCAAATCGTAGGATTTATTTACGAGCATACTACAGAAAATGCTCGTCGAGACAAGGATAATATTAAAAAATCTATGGAATATGCTCTGAAAGAGCGGATGTCTTTGGGCGGTTTCGTAGTAATTGTCAGGAAAGGATATCAGATAGTAGGTGTATCTGTACTCAACAAGACAGGCCTAGACGGTATCATGCCTGATTATATTTTATCGCACTTAGCTATAAATAGTGAATTTGGTTTAGAGAGTACAACAGAGCAATTACTACTCAAGAAAACACTAGAACTTTGCAATGGGAATGTAGCCTTTTTAGTACAGGCGAACAATCCTATGGTAGAGGCTTGCATAGAAAAGGGGTTTGAATACAAAAGACTAGAACTAGTTTTTAGTAAGGCAGCTAGCGAAAGGACTTCGGAGTCCAAACAGGTGCCGCAATCCACATAAAAGCTATTTCCTAGTTTTAGCCAATTAAAAAACTTTAATAATAAAAAATATCGCAATATTTTTTATTTTGTTTTCAACTATGGGGACTGCACAGAGTAACTCACAAAAGTTAGACCAAATGATTCAACAAGGAATGAAGGATTGGAAAATTCCAGGACTTGCTACTGTTGTTGTTCAAAATGACGAAGTAGTCTATCAAAAAACACTTGGTGTCAAAGATAGTGAGCGTCAAGATGCTGTAAACGAAAACACCTTGTTTCGAATGGCATCTACTACAAAAGCTTTTGTTGGAATTGCTATGGGTATGCTTGTGGATCAAGGTAAAGTAAATTGGGATGATAAAGTCATTACTCACTTACCGACGTTTTAAGCTGTCTGACCCATATATTACTAAAGATGCCAGAATCATAGATTTATTCACACACAATTTAGGAGCAGGGAATGCTGACTACTTATGGTCTATAATGGATATATCCACTAACGAAATTCTAGAACGTTTTCAAAATACCCCAATGATTTACCCAACCAGAGGGGGATTTGTATATCAAAATATTATGTACGAAGTAGCGGGTCAGGTAATCGAGGCAGTAACTGGTATGACTTGGAATAAATATGTAGAACAAAACATATTCAAGCCTTTAGAAATGAACCGCTCAAAGACAAACAACAAGAATATAATTACTGCTAAGAATTATGTAACGCCCCATTATAGAAATCACAATAATAGCGTAGTTAAATTGAAGGATGATTTTGGTGTTGATCGGGTTAGTGCAGCAGGAGGTCAATGGACTAGCATATCAGATATTAGTAATTATTTAAAGTTTTTACAAAATGGTGGAGTATTTAATGGTGACACGTTAGTATCACCTAAAACCTTTAATTTTTTGTTTCAGCCAAAAACTGTTATTAGCGATAAAGATTGGGAATATCTAGCAACAAGTCTAGCCAATCCAAATTGAAAAACGTATGGAGTGGCCTGGTTTCAACACGATTATAGAGGGCATAAAATAGATTTCCATACTGGTAGTATTGGCGGTGCTACTGCAATTATTGCAATAATGAAAAATCAGAATTTAGCTGTAGCATTTTTTGCGAATATGAACTATGCCGAATTAAGACATGCTGTTATGTATAAAGCAATAGATCTATTTGGCTTTAACGATGATGCCACTGACTGGAATAACGATATTTTTGAATTATACAAACCACTCCACTCACCCACACTTATGAATTACTATGTAAGCGGAAGAAACGCTAAAAGAGTGATGAATACGAAATCTACCTTAAGTGAAGAGCAATATACAGGTACTTATTCTCATAAATTATATGGTAAATATATTATTACATTAGTTGATGGTAAGCTTAAGGGTTCTTTAAATAGCAAATTTGGATTTGGATTAAATCATTGGCAAAATGATTCTTTTATGTCAGATGAAATTGAAGAATTTACATTAATGTTTCCTACTACTATTATCTTGACCTTTTTATTAAATGAAAATAGTGAAGTACAAACTTTGGGCTTTTGTAATACTTGCTTTTAAGTATTATATTCACCATTCAAGGCACACACAATGTGTATAGTGCATAGCACCCTTCGGGATGCTACGACACCATACACAAACCGATATTTTCCGATTAAATTAAGAGAAATTTCACACTACTTACGAAGAAGGAGTAGACAAAGCCTGCTCCTTCTTCGTAAGAGATCTATTTTACTTTTTAATTTTATTTTTTTTACACACTTGTTGTAAACAACAGTTATAATTCATATATTCTCATTAATTATTAAACTCTAATAAAAATATGTTGAGAAAAATATTATTGTTACTTAGTATTGCTCTGCCTTTGGCTTTTTTCGTTGCCAGTTGTGGAGATGATGATGATGACCCAAACACATGTGATACTAGCAGCGTAACTTATACAAATAGTGTAGCTGCGATATTGAATAGCAATTGTGCTACTGCTTCTGCTTGTCATGCTAGTTCTAGCTATAATGGTAGTCTAGCTAATTATGCTGACGCTGTGGCTTTTGCTAATTTTGGAAGAATAGGAGGTGCAATCAACCATGACACTGGTTTTGAGCCTATGCCTAATCCAGTAGGAACGGCTAAACTATCTGATTGTAATATCGATAAGATAGAAACTTGGATAGCAGCAGGAACACCTGAATAAATATCTATATTGAATACAAAAAGCCCTTTGAATCATGATTCAAAGAGCTTTTTGTATTCTTAGGGTTCCATATTAATTTGAATCATAATTATCGCATATAATTCCAAGAATTTAAGTAAATCCAATGCAACATTATAAATTCAATTTGGTATCATTCATATAAAAAAACCGCAGGATAAGTTTAATTATCCTAGCGGTACTACGGAATCTGCAAATACAACTTTTTGCATTTGAGATTGGCTAATAAAACTTACCTTCAAGAATACACGAAGGTTAAAAAATATATTAAAAATGATATGTAAATCCTGTTTCTATACCTACTGCATACTGGTATAGATTATTGGTACTCATGCTTCTAGGTTTTTCTAGTGCATAATCTGGAGCCATAAAGAAGCTCACATTATCACTAATGGAGTAATTTGCTCCTACGCCTAATACTTTATCCCAATTAGTGTGTTTATCTGCTGCTAGCATTCGATTTCCATCACTTGCCCATGTTTCCATCATAGAGTCGGCTTCATCGAATCCTTTTTTCTGAGCCACTGTTCTTGACTTAGGTAGGTTATTCACAATTCCAGAGTGACTATTCCCTACTCCCCATTTCCCTTTTTTCATTACAAGATGAGCGTTTGGCGATTTAACTTTTTTACTGTTTACCACCATCCTTCTATTCAATAATCTCTTTTCCAGATTAAGAATATCTTCATTTTTTGCGGTATGGAAAGCAGATTTAGCAAATGCCATAGCAGGCATGTCTGCTATTCTTTTTTCATGACTCTTTTGTTGAATTGGAGCGTTGATATGCTGTTTAGGCTGTTCTACTCTTGCGATATTCTTATGCTCTGGCAATGATCTTATCATCGATTGTTTTACTATCGGAGCATTCACATATTGTGGAGTTGGCATGGGTAAATAAACTACCTCTG
>JBNMOV010000144.1:0-10381 GCA_051275765.1 Maribacter sp.
ATTACTTACTTTACAGTGTATTAGGTAGGCTAATAAAAAAACAAGAACCTTTGTCAACTTGTGATTCTACCCAAATTTCGCCATTCAACTTTCCTACTATTTTCTTACAGGTAGCCAAGCCTATCCCATGCCCTTTGAACGCTTCTTTTTCATGCAGTCTATTGAAAATGGAAAAAATGGATGAGAGGTGTTTTTGAGGTATTCCTATGCCATTATCTTTAATAGAAATAATTACACCATTCTTGTTTTTGCTACAATCAATTGTTATGTCAGATTGAATATCTTGTTGACGGAATTTTATGGCGTTACTGATGAGATTTTGGAAGAGTAAGGAAGCATAAGTTTTATTGACTTTGATGATGGGTAGTTCAGATTTAATATTTATTTGAGTATTTGTTTCCTGGATGATTGTGGAAAGGTTGTGAGAAACTTTTAGGATAACGTCATTTAGATCCAAAAATTCGATTTGAGGTTCATTACTATCTAATGTAGCATAATCAAGAAGATCGTCGAGCATTTCATTCATGTTAAAAACACCATCTATGACGAAGTCCATAAATTCTCTTGTACTTTGAGTTAGGTACTTATCCAGTCTCTTTTCTATTAATCCTGTATAACTGCTAATCATTCGAAGCGGCTCTTTTAGATCATGTGAAGCGGCGTAAGCGAATGATTGTAACTCACTATTCTTTTCTTCTATTACATCATTTTGTTTTTGAAGTAATAAGTTGTTCTTATGAAGTAATATTTCTATTTCATGTGAATTGATACGATTCTGATGCCTATATTTTGTGAAAACGAATATGAAACCGACGATGGAAAAAATTTCTAGTATGTTGATGTATATCAGAGAAAGGTCCTTTTTCATAAGAATTGGTATCAGCAATATGACTAATGCTAAACAGAAATTAAAAATCAACTTGGACTTAATATTCGTTTCAAAAAACAGATTGATAATGATAATAAATATTGTAAAAATGATTAGTTTTCCTAGAGCATAAAAACTAATAAAAGCAAAAGGTAATACAGTGAAATGCATGATGATAATGACGAGTAAGGCATTGGTCTTGAATGTAGCTATAGGTTTCAATCTAAGAAACTGGTACTTTTTATTAAGTATAGGGATGAGAAATGAAAACATGAAAAGATGGGTGACTACAGCTATGGATAAGCCGAAGCTTTCTGCGAGCACCCCATTTTTCCAGCGAATAACATCTAAAATAATTAATAGAATAGATATAAAAAAGACAATACATGATATGATGTATGCACTCTTTTCATTAGAGTTTTGTAATTTTTCCCTTAGCGTATTATAGAAGTAGGCATCTCTCATCTTGTGTTTTCTTGACTTTATGTCAAAATTTATTATTTAAGGGAATGTGGACTCTGTTATTAGAGTTTTGACAATAACAGAACATTCGGCAGGATGTCCGTTAAATAAAAACCTAATATGTTTAGCTTGAATAAGCTGATAATGCATTATCATGGGGGCTTTTTCTTGGTTTTTCTGACCACTTTGTAATGAGGTCGTTCCTGTTTGATATTCCCATTTCCCTTTTTTATACTTTTTGGTAAAAACGGTTTTTCATCAAAAGTGCAAAAAAGTGTTTCAGTTGAGCGATATGTTTTTGCAATCGACAATTTTTCAGGTTTTGGGGGAGGGTTGGATTTGTTCCGTTCCCCTTTTTTAGGAATAAAATCTACTTCATCCGCTGCTATATAAAGTAGCCAATTAGCCAATTGGTCAACCAAAAGGAAATTATCTAGGTGCTGTACATCCTCACAATCATAACTGTCCAGAAACATCTTTTGTTTATTGAATCGAAAAGAAGGTTCAATATCGTAGCGATGCCGATAATCCCAATAAGCTTCCTCCAAGCTAACTTTTTTTTTGCCAAAAATACAAAAGAACAAATCCTTTGCAAAAACCGGTTTACCAGTTTTTGCATCAGTTATCCTTGCACTGACCAAATCAAATGGTTTGTGCTTCATCCAATGACCATTCTTCGAGCGGAGTTTTAAATCGTTCCAATAATAGAGTCGGACAAGCAATGCCCTTCCCTTTTTAGTTGTCGCCTCCAATACCTCCTCCTGTGAATGGGGTAAATCATAAATCGTTATCTGCTCCTTTTCATAGGTTTTTTCTGTTTTGGCGACCTTGCCTTTGATTATCCTACGGGTATTCCTAAGTGAAACGAATTCAATAACCTGAGCCATTATGCTTGTTCTTTTTCCTTCTAAAAAACACAAAAAATCGTTCCGTAGCTACTGCTATGCAACGATTTTTTGAATTCTTTAGAAGAAAAAATTACTACCCATTCTAGCTCAATTTATTAAATACGTTTCACTAAGGTAAAAACATTCGCCATAAATCTTTTTTGCACCTCCGGAATTATTTTCCTTCGCACAAGTGTACACTTGTACTCCATGACGGAAACGACTAATGCAAACCAGTTCCTTCTCTTTAAATAAAGGACTCAAGTAAGCTGCATGGGTATAACCACTATCCGTTGTATTGATAACCAAATCACATTTGACTGCGGCAGACAATTGAGGGGATACTCTATTTTTAAGTAATAGCATGGGTAATATTTGGCGATTATTAGAAATCTAGTAGATATAATACAAGGAATTAATAATGAACAACTTGCCAAAAGTGTAAGGAGTGCAAGTTTTTTACGAAAGAAAATGCTTTAGGTTTCACTAATAAGGGTAAAATCACAGTTTATGTAAGCTTATTTAACTTATATGTTGTTTTGTGCAGTATTTTCTGGAAATGTACTTGATTATTTATGCTTACTATGAAAACGCTTTTTTAGGAAAATAAACTTAATTTTTGAAAGAAAATGTTCTTCACCCAACCTTTTCTTTCTCATTCATCGTCCTCATTTACGTAATCATATTTTTAATAATAAAATCCTAATTCAAGATGAGAAAGGGAAGTTTGATTTTTGGTTTTCTTACATTAATGACCGTTGTGTTTTTTCAAAGTTGCTTAGAAGACAAGTGTAAGAATGAAGTTACATATACCTATTATGAACCGGTATACCTCCAAACCACTGATATTAGAATAGATATAACGGCAACGACACCACAAGAGATGGAAGAACCGGGCAAGATGTATTTTTACAATAATTTTGTTTTTGTGAATGAAAGAGAAGAAGGAATTCACATCATTAATAATGAAGATCCGACCAATCCTATATCAGTATCATTTATTCCGATTCCAGGGAATGTAGATATGGCTGTTAAAGGAAACGTATTGTATGCAGATAGTTATATGGATTTATTGGCAATAGATATTACGAATCCTACTTCGCCTAATTTACTAAAAAGGGTAGAGGATGTATTTTCTTGGTATACTTATCAGGAAGACTATGGCTACATAATAGAGTATAAAAAGACGAATAAGACAGAAGTTCAAGATTGTTACGATAACTATTATGGTCAGGAGTGGTTTTTTGATGATGCAAATGGTGGCGTATTTGTCAATGATTTATCGAATTCTGCAGGAGTTGTCAGTCCTGGTGCGTCCCAAAATGTGGGGATAGCAGGTTCTATGGCTCGTTTTGGCTTGTATGACGATTATTTATACGCAATAGATGAAAGCTATCTGGATGTATTTGATATTACGAATATTACTTGTCCAGAAGCATTGAATAGTGTTTATGTAGGTTGGAATATAGAAACTATTTTCCCTCATGGAGAAAACCTGTTTATAGGAGCGGATAACGGTATGTATATTTTTGATAATTCTAACCCTACAGAGCCTACACAACAATCTTTATTTGAACATGCTAGAGCTTGTGATCCAGTTTATGTATCTGGGAATAGAGCTTTTGTCACCTTACGAGATGGAACGGAATGCGAAGGTTTTGCCAATCAATTGGACATCGTAGATATTGCTGATTTGAATAATCCATTTCTAATAGAAACGCATGAAATGCAAAATCCACATGGTTTATCTGTGACGCCAAGTAATAAGATGTTCTTATGCGAAGGTACTGGCGGTCTGAAAATCTTGGATGTAACGGATAGCAATAATGTCATCCAATTAGGAGCATTGGAAGGTTTTGATGCTTATGATGCTATTGCATTAGGTGAAAATCATGTGATGGTCATTGGAAAAGATGGCTTCTATCAATTTGATACGACTGACCCTCAGAATGTGGTAGAATTGAGTTTGATAAATGTGGCTCAGTAGGATTAGAAAATCCCAATTTTTAATAAATTCATAAAACAGCAGCTAGTTCGAGGTTGCACCTCGGACTTAAACTGCTGTTAAGTTTTAATATTCTGCCAAAAATACGTTCAGGAATTTAATGAGGTGTTTTGTTGGAAGTTTGGAGGAGGTAGAGGTCAGAGGTGCAACATCGAAGCAGCAGAGTATGAAACACAACTTTATTTAAACATAAACAAATGAAATATACCTTAATATTAATATGCTCTTTATTTGTGTTTTCATTGACAGCACAGGATGAGAACATTGAAACATTAGAGCTAAAAATACCTCGCTATTATAATTCCCTTGCTTTTGATTTCAATATGGGAGGAAAGGGCAATAATGGATTTGAAGGCGGAATAGGATTCCGATATGCGGCAGGATATAGAATGAATAAATGGCTGAATTTTGGTGTAGGAACAGGTTTTGAGTTTTATAATTTTGCGAATAAGACTGTTTTCATACCTATTTACGCAGAAATACGTGGCGAGTTCACAAATTGGAAGCTCACACCGTTTTATCAAGTAGAACTGGGAATGGGTTTAAAGATTCCTGCTAGTGAGTATGATTATTTCGATAATAAACCAAAGGGCGTATATTTTCGTCCACAAATAGGTTGGAAATTCAAACGTAAGAATAATTTTGCTTCTACGATTGGCTTTGGCTACCAATTGCAAACATCTTCAGAGAAAGTAGATAATAGTTGGGGAGATGATTTGTATATTGAGAATAGAAAACGTAAATACCAGCGTTATTTTATCCAGTTTGGCTTTGAATTTTAAACAACTTTTAAATATAACTTACAATGAAAACATCCATTCTCATTCTTTTTTTAATGTTGCCAATGGTAATATTTGCACAGGATGATGGCAAAAAAACGTTTTACAATACATTCGATTTGAGTTTTCATGCTGCTAATTCAGACCAGGAATACGTCAGTCAACACCTACAATATACCAAAGGCATTGGCTTGAAATCCTCAATGGGTTATCATTGGAAATATTGGATGGATTTTGGTGTTGGAATTGGATTTGATATGTATAGAATGGATAATACCGTTTACGAAAAGAAATATTTTGTTCCTTTGTTCGTAGAAATCAGAGGAAAGGTTCTGGATAAGAAAATAGCTCCTTATTATGAACTAGGAATAGGTTATGCCTTTAATCTTACAAAGACATCCTGGGATTTTTATCATAAGAATGGTGGCGTGTATTTCAGGCCTACTGCTGGTTATCAATTTGAGATGAAGAACGATTTCATGATGTCGGTTTATGTGGGTTATCAATTGCAGAAGGAGGAGAATAAGAGAGATTATGATGATAATCCACAACCATATATTGGTCTGCCAGAAGGCATTGAATTTTATCAGCGTATGGTAATGGGCATAAAATTAGGATTCTAAAAGATCATAAAATCGAATAGTAAGTACTGAATGTTATTTAGGAAAAAGACATATACGGATCATGATTTGGTAGCGGGTTGTTCTAAGAACGACAGGCAGTACCAAGAAATCTTGTATAGGAAATATTTTCCTAAGGCTATGGGCTTGATCATGTATCATGTGAAAGATAAGGAAAAGTCCTTGGATATTGTCAATCAAGGTTTTTTGAAGGTGTTTCAGAAGATAGATACGATTAAGGATGCACAGGCATTGGAAGCTTGGATCAAAACTATTATGATGCGGACACGTTCTGATTATTTTAGGAAGGATGCTAAATATCTCAAGGCTGTCATCTTAGAAGAACCTCGACAGGAAAGAAGTGAAAATACTACATTGAATGATCTGTATTTCAATGATATTATCAGACTGCTGGATAAGTTGCCACCAGCTACTGCTGAGGTATTCAGATTATATGCAGTAGAGGGCTATAAACATAAGGAAATAGGAGAGCGACTAGGGATAAGTGAAGGTACATCTAAGTGGCATTTATCTGCTGCTAGACAAAAGTTAAAAGAATTAATTAAGGAATATTACGATACACAAAGAGATGTCGGATAAGAATATATATAACGAGGATTTTATCAATAAAGGTTGGCAGGATATGTCAGCGATTTTGGATAAAGAAATGCCAGTAAAGAAAAAGAAGAGATTCTTTATCTTATTCTCCTTTGGTCTACTAAGTGTGATCGCTTTGGGGCTTACACTTGTTCCTATGCGAAATAGTGAAATAGGATTGGATGAAATAATTGCTGTTCAGCCAGTAGTAAACCAATTAATTGATATAAATGATAATTCAGAAAAAATAGCAGATTTAAATGAAAAAATAAATAGTGATGTATTAGTTGATAAATATGAAAAAACATCAGCATTGAAAACGCATTCAACTATTGAAAAACAGAATAATACAACATTAATAGATTTATCAAAAAATAGTTATTCTAATAATAGGAACGATATTGTAACCTCAATTAATAAAGTTGATATTAATGAGAATAATTTATCAATAAAAGAAGAATTACTAACAACTCCAATCATTAAAAATGAATCTTCAATAAATGCTAATCCATCGATAACTTCAATAGTTGAAAATGAATCATTAATCATTAATCAACGATCATTAATAAATTACCTAGATCCCATCGCTTTAAATTTTCCATTATTAGAAAATGACAAAGTAGAAGAAATCAAAAAAATACCTAATCATTTTAATCCTAAAAAATGGAACTTTGGAATAGAAGCAGGTTTTGTTTTTCAGAATAAAAATGAATTAGGAGGGAAAATAGGTTTTGTTGCCACTAGACATATCAATAAAAAATGGGCTTTGCATACAGGATTGGAATATAATGCTCATTTTATTAATTATGGAGTAGCAGAATCTGCTGAGGCATTTGAAGTGGCTGACGATCAACTGAATAATGGAGATAACATAATAGAAATGGGGAATTATGAAGCATTATATTTAAATAATCCAACAAAAATAACTAGTCATCATTTGAGAATTCCAATTTTGGTGGCATACCGTTTTCACCCTTCGTTAGAAGTGAATGCAGGTATAGTGAATGATTTTAATGTATACTCAAGAGATCGAAATAATATGCTAGCCAATCCTTCTATTGGTTTAGTATTCCCACTCGCCACTGTTGCAGAATCGAAGACAATTAAGCCGTTTTATGATCCTCAAGCCAGTCTAGGCTTGACTTATTATCCTATAAAAAAATGGGGTATAAGTCTAAGATATGATCATGGTTTCATCAAAAAGGAAATAACGGCGACTATTCCGGAATCAGCTTATCAAGCGGCATCAAAATCAAGTGTAGGAATAAAAGGTTATGGCAGCCATTATAGATTATTGAATATTTCTGCTAAGATGTATTTTTAATAATCGAGTATTATATAAAAACAAATTTATCATTAGAAAGCGGAAATTCCCCTTCCCATTTATACGCCACCAAACATCCACCTTTCGCTACAGAAAAATCAGTACAACAAACATTTTCTCTAAAAAGGGAAGGCAAACCCTTTAGCCAATAATGTCCAAAGAAAACAGGCACATCATCTTTACGATAAGGCGTACCTAAAACATCAGCAGAAATAGCATCATCAGGCAAAGAAGGCAAATCAATCATACTCACATTCCGAATATTGGTTTCATCCGCCCCTAGCCACCATTTGATACGAGTTCGATAGCGAATATTGCCATCTTTATCAGGAAAAGATAATCCATTAGGCAGTTCCATTTCCTTACCTTTTAAGACCGTTTCTATATCTACATATAATCGATTGGAACTATCCGCAGATTCATTGATAAAATCTTCTTGTAATCGATTATTAACCAATCTAGTTTTCAAATATTCAATCGCATCATAATCCCAAGTCGCATGAACTACTCTAAAACCATCACCTTCGTAAAACAAAGGCAAAGTTTTGAACCAAGCGATATATTCCTCATATTCCGCAGGCGATAATTGATCAATAGTCGCCAAATGCTGCTTCATGTTTTTATACGTCCGCTTTCGCAGATAATCGCCATGCTTCACATCTGGCGTAGCAAAACAAATCGCATTATACTCATGATTTCCCATCACAGCTAATGCATTGCCAGCATCGACCATCGCTTTCACGATTTGCAAAGTTTCTTTTATCATTGGACCACGATCGATAAAATCCCCTACAAAAAATGCTTTGCGTTCTGGATGTTGATAAACACCATCGACTAGAACATAATCCATTTTTTGCAGCAATAATTCTAATTTATCCGCATGACCATGTATGTCTCCTATGAAATCGTAGTATTGCATTTATTTACTATTATTTTTGGTACTAAACAAACGGATAACTGTTCACTGATAAACAGCAGGATCAGCAGTTCCAGCTTCCTTAAAACCTTTTAATCTCAATACACAAGCATCACAAATTCCACAAGCATGTCCAGCTTCATTTGGATCATAGCAAGTAGAAGTCATACCATAGTCCACACCAAAGCTTAAGCCCATTTTGATAATCTCTGATTTTTTCAAATCGATCAAAGGCGTATGTATCGTCAATGAATCTTCATCTGTTACACCAGCTTTAGTCGCTAGGTTAGCCATTTTTTGAAATGCGTTGATATATTCTGGTCGGCAATCTGGATAACCGCTATAATCCACAGCATTCACACCTATAAAAATATCCTTAGCACCTCTAACTTCTGCGAGAGCTAAAGCATAAGATAAAAAGATCGTATTTCTAGCAGGAACATAAGTGATAGGGATTTCAGCATCCATTTCAGCTTCCGTCCTTCCTTTAGGCACATCAATATCAGCTGTCAATGCAGAACCACCAAAAGCTCGCAAATCTATTTCTATAACCTGATGATTCTTAATATCAAATCTCTCAGCTACTTTTTTAGCACAATCGAGTTCTGAAGTATGCCTTTGTCCATAAGAAAATGAAATCGCATGAATCTCAAAACCTTTGTCTTTTGCGTATGCAATGACTGTCGTAGAATCTAATCCGCCACTTAATAGGACTACTGCCTGTTTTTTCTTTGTCATTTTAAATTGCTATTTTAAAAAGAGAGCAAAAATAATAAAATCAAGACGTTATCTTTGCAAAATAATTAACTAATCGTAAAGTCGCGATACTTCGCGGCTCAATCATTAATAAAACGTCATGGAAAAAGATCTAAATTTTCTAGGAAAAGCCATAAATGAGTTACCCAATTCTCCAGCAGAAGCAGAACTGGACTGTTTTCCTAATAGACACAATAAGAGAGATTATGTAGTAGAATTTAATTGCGTAGATTTTACATCTAGATGTCCAGTTACACAGCAATCAGATTTTGCTCATGTCGTTATTCGTTATGTTCCTAGTGAAATGTGCATAGAAACCAAATCTTTGAAATTCTATCTGCAATCCTACAGAGAACAAAAGATGTTCAACGAACAAATCGTAAACACGATATTAGAAGATTTATCATCCGCCTGTAAGCCTAAATGGATGCAAGTCAAAGGTTCATTCGCGTCAAGAGGAGGAATTAGTTTAACAACGATGGCAGAATATCCAAATTTGGACATCAAAGAAATGGCAAATAAAATGAGATAAATCCCGTAGAGACGCGATGCATCACGTCTTGCTAGACAAGATTACAACCCCCCCCCAAAAAAAATGGACAATATACAAAGATGAAATATAAGAATGTAGAGACGCAATACCTTGCGTCTTGCCAGACAAGATCGCAAAACCCAAATAGTAAGCATTAAAAGCAAATACAGAACACCACATTTTATAGCATAATATTTTGCCATGTAAAGATTATCGTTTACTATTATACAGATAATTTCAATAACACTAAAATTCAACAATCATGAAAAGCAACGTACTTGCCATTTTCTGCATTACCTTATGCTTACTCTTTACTATTAATATATCTGCACAGGAACGAGATTTTAAACGTTTTATAGGAGGGAATATAAGTATTGAGGCATTAGGAAGAACTCAGTCTGATAATAAAAATATTAGCTATTCCATTGCACCTACTTTTGGAGTTTTTGTTTCAGAAAAAATAGTAGCTGGAGTAGGAGTGGGTTATCAAGGAAGATTTACTAGTAATTTTAATCAAAAAGAGAAAACTTCTTTCGTTTTTGTTAACCCATTTGTTCGATTTAGAATACCTGTTGGAGAAAAATTAGGGTTTTATACAGAATTAGATTTGTCAGTAGGAGTAGAATTCGGAAAAG
>JBNMOV010000145.1:0-10326 GCA_051275765.1 Maribacter sp.
TACCAGTGAACAGTTACCAGTATTTGGTATTTTACTGCTTCTAGTTTTAGGACGTAATATTAAAAACTAATATTTCATCTAAACATCCAAAAGCCAGAAGCTATTATTCACTTATAACTGTTCACTGGTAACTGTTTACTGCTAACTGAAATGATTAAATACCAAAAAGATACAGATAATATAGTTACGCTTAAACTAGATATGTCTGGTAGAAAGGCGAATATTATTAATCACGAAATAGGTCAGGCATTTCTTCCTGTTTTGAAGCATTTGAAAGAAGAAAAAGCTAAAGGACAATTAAGAGGTGTCATACTAACTTCTGAAAAGAAAACTTTTCTTGCTGGGGGAGATTTGGATTATTTATATAATAATACTTCTGCTGAGGAAATATTCAATTATTCAGAAAGACTCAAGCAATTTTTCAGGGAGTTAGAAAAACCGGGAGTTCCTGTCGTTGCAGCTATTAATGGCAGTGCTTTAGGTAGTGGATTTGAGTTAACCTTTGCCTGCCATTATAGAATAGCATTAGACAAACCCGAAATGGGTCTTGGTTTTCCCGAGGTAACACTGGGATTAATGCCGGGAAGCGGTGGTATCATTCGTTTGCTTTGGTTATTGGGTATAGAAAAAGCATATGACATACTCACTTCAGGAAAACATTACAATGCTAAGGAAGCATTAGCTGAAGGTCTTATCCATGAAATAGCAGCTGATGAAGATGAAATGATACAAAAAGCAAAAAAATGGCTAATGCATCATTCTCATGTTGTACAACCTTGGGATCTTCCTCACGAACAAATTCCTCATTTATATAAAACACCTCACTCTATAGCTACGCTCACAGCGAAGCACATTAGAAAATATAGATATAACTACCCTGCACCACAAGCCATCTTAAATACATTAGTAGAAGGCTCAAAAGTAGATTTCGATACTGCTTGTAGAATAGAGAGTAGGAATTTTACACAATTAGTTACCAATAAGAATTCCAAAAATATGACCAAGGTTTTTTGGTACGACCAAAACGCCATCCGTCATGATAAAAGTCGTCCTAAAGGATATGGTAAATTCAGACCTAAGAAAATAGGCATCATTGGTTCTGGAGTAATGGGTTCCGGCATCGCATATGCTTGTGCGACGAATGGAATAGAAGTAATACTCAAGGACGTTTCAAAATCAGTGGCAGAAAGAGGAAAGGTACTTTCTGAGGAGAAACTCAATGCCTTGATGATGGAAGGTAAAATATCCATAGAAAAAAAGAAGGAAATCTTATCCAGAATTACTGCTACAGAAAAATCATCTGAATTTGAACATTGTGATTTAGTGTTGGAAGCTGTATTTGAAAATCAGCAAATAAAAAAGAAAGTCGCTAAGGAAGCTGGAAAATACATGGATGAATATTCATTCTTTGGCACTAATACCTCACTCTTATCCATAGATGAGTTGTCAGATTCTTTTCCTAATCCTAAGAATTACATAGGATTACATTTTTTCGCTCCTGTAGATGAACAACCACTAATAGAAATTGTAAAAGGACCTAATACATCTGACGAAACCGTCGCTCGTGCTTTTGATTTTGCTAAAAAAATAAAGAAGACACCTATCATCGTAAAAGACAACCCTGGTTTCTATGCTGCTAGAGTCCAAAATGTCTATCTTTTGGAAGGAATCAATATGCTACAAGAAGGTTATCCTCCGGCTATTATTGAAAATATTTGTATGATGGCAGGAATGCCAATAGGAGCCTTAGCCAAAGCAGATAAACTTTCGCTGAAAGTCGTATTGTATTCAGAAAAAAGAGCATCCATTCTTTATGGCAAAAAATACATTATTCACCCTGCTGTTGAAGTATTACAAGTAATGGAAACAGAAGAGCGGACTGGCAGATTTAATGGTGCTGGCTTCTACAATTATGAAGATCGTAAAATAACAGGATTCTGGGAAGGCCTTTCAGAACACTTTCCTGTAACACAAACCGATTTCGATATTGAATACCTGAAAGAACGCATCTTATTTGCACAAGTGCTAGAAGCGATATGGTGCTACCAAGAAGGCATTGTTAGTTCTGTCTCAGAAGCCAATATCGGTAGTGTATTTGGTTGGGGATTCCCCTCCTTCAAAGGAGGTGTATTACAATTTGTCAATGATTATGGAATCAGAAATTTCATTCTTAGGGCAAAAGAATTTGAAAAGAAATACGGACCAAGATTTATCGTACCTAAGATTCTTAGGAAAATGGTAGAAAATGGAGAAACATTTTAATGAATAAAAATATAAAACAAAATGCCTATCTGAATATTCAGGTAGGCATTTTAGTTTATAACTTGAAGATTAAGCACCAAGTCAAATTAAAATAAGTTCTTCAAACTGTTAAGCTTATTCAAAGCTTCTCCAGCCTTACCTGGAATAAGGTTAGTGATAGCTCCTAAATCAAAAGCACTATCTGCTTCATCCTTAGATTCAAACTTATCTCTGATACTATCAATAAAGCTTGGTGCAGTAGCTGCAGCTTCATTCTGAGCTTCTTCTTGGCTCATTCCCTTATTCTGAAGAATGTTAGTCAACTGGCCTTGTAAGTTTTGAAATATACCATTACTTTCCATGCTGTCGCCTCCTTTTGAAAACAAATCCTGCACTTGACTGATTCCACCTTGTGCTATTTGGTTCTTCACTAGATCCATCAATACATTTGAACCTTCACTAGCTGCTTCTTGAGTTTCATTTTGTCCAAGACTATTAGAAAACATTTTCTGTGTTAACTGTTGAACAGCCATTTTTTTTAATTGATCGAACATTAATTATATACTTTGATTGAAAAAATATTTAGTTGTATGTTAAGTGAAACGTATTTAATAAATTGAGCAGAAATAGGTAGTAATTTTTTCTTCTAAAATATTCAGAAAATCGTTGCATAACCGTAGCTACGGAACTATTTTTTGTGTTTTTTAGAAGGAAAAAGAACAAGCATAATGGCTCAGGTTATTGAATTCGTTTCACTAAGGATAAAGAAATTAATTATCCTTTCTAACAAACATCCTCTCTTAAGACGAGGATAACTAAGTTAGTCACACACTTTAAAGGTTTTTCCTTAAAAGCAGAAAAATGATTGGAATAAATTATTTGGAAAATACATAAAATTGGGCATGTTTAATTTTCCTTAAAAAGTAGTTGACACTTTTAGGGATGAGAAATAAATAAACGATACAACTTATAACGCAGGATTTTGCTTGCTAATAAGGCGAAAAACGCAGACATAGCCGTAGCTATGGCGAGTATTTTCAACGAAGTTAGCAAACAAAAAAGCAAGTTAGAATGTATCGTTTATTTATTTCTCGTCCCTTAGGCGAAGGTTAAGGATTTCCTTATATGCACAATGACGATAATCGAATCTACTGCTTTCAAACACCTTGTCTGTGGAAAAAATTCCAGAAGTTTGAGTAGAAAATGTAGTTTTCAAATTGTACAGGAATGTCCGTGATATATTATATTTCTTCGCAAAATTTGTAACTTGTCCGTGATAACCGAAACAGGTCATTAGGCTGCTTAACTTAAGACGTAGCTCAGCATTAATATCTAAACGACGAATAAATTTATACGTTCTATTAAAGAATTTGGTTCTTCTTGTAAATTAGTCATAGTGTATCTTTTTCTGAGAAAAAACTATTCACTATTCTAAGTTACTTGAAGAATCTTTTGTTCTACCGAAATCTAAACATGCCAAATAATTAAAGGCTTATACTACGTTTCTCCATTGAGAAGAAGTATGAATTCTAAAGACTAAAATTATTGAAGTAGTTTTTATTTTATTAAGGGATGCCAAAAATGGCAGCCCTTAATTTTTTGTTCATTTGCAAACCAAACCTGTTTGGTAAATCTTTTTCAGGTTTACCAAACAAAGTCCTTATCTTGCATCCTATATGAAAGTAGCCATAATAGGAGGAGGTGCAGCAGGTTTTTTTGCAGCAATTTATGCTAAGGAAAATCACCCTGAAGCAGAAGTCGTTATTTTTGAAAAATCAAGAAAATTACTCGCCAAAGTAAAAGTATCTGGCGGTGGAAGATGCAATGTAACTAATGGTACAACTTCCATCAGTGAGCTATCCAAAGCATATCCAAGAGGGGAACGACAGCTCAAAAAAGCATTCAAAAATTTCAATACTACCCATACTATGCAATGGTTTGAATCCAGAGGTGTGCCATTAATGGTGCAAGAGGATGGTTGTGTATTTCCAGTTTCGCAAGATTCGCAAAGCATTATTGATTGCTTTATGAAGGAAGTGAGAAGGCTAAACATAAAAATAGAAACAGGTATAGGTATTAAAAATATTATTCCTACTGGAGAGCAATTAACATTATCATTCATTAAAGCTCAATATGCTGATCTGATTTTTGATAAAGTCGTGGTAGCTACTGGTGGATCTCCTAAAAGAAGTGGATTGGAATGGTTAGAAAAATTAGGTCACGAGATATGTGATCCAGTGCCTTCCTTATTTACTTTTAATATGCCGAAGGAAAAGGTAAAAACGCTCATGGGTATCGTAGTAGAGAATGCTTTAGTAAATATTCAAGGAACCAAACTCAAGGCTAATGGACCTTTATTAATTACGCATTGGGGAATGAGTGGTCCTGCCATTTTAAAATTATCTGCTTTTGGTGCGAGAATTTTAAGTGATTTAAATTATGAATTCAAAGCGCAAGTTAATTGGATAAATATTATAAATAATGAACTCGTGAATAATGAAATAAAAAACATCATTAAATCCCATCCTAAAAAGATGTTATCCAATTTCAGACCTTATTTATTACCAGAAAGATTATGGCATTTTTTATTAGAAAAATGTGATTTACCATTGAATAAAATATGGGGAGATATTGGTAAAAAAGGTACCAATAAAATAGTCAACATTCTCACTCACGACGTATATGATGTAAAAGGAAAAACAACTTTTAAAGAAGAATTTGTTACTTGTGGTGGTATAAGTCTGGATAGTATAAATTTTAAAACAATGCAGTCTAAAGCCTGTAAAAACCTTTATTTTACTGGCGAAGTCATTGATGTAGATGGTATTACGGGTGGTTATAATTTTCAAGCGGCTTGGACTACGGGGTATTTGGCTGGGGGGCTTAAAAATTAGAAATTGGAAATTGGTTTATTAGGAATTGGGATTAAGATACCCCAGGAAATCTCAAAGATTTATGAAGTTTTGTTTAAATAAGTCTAGAACTCTCCTCTAGCAAAACATCAAAAGTTTTGGAAACTTTCGATGTTCGTGAAACTAAACGGAGTTTGGAACTATAGTCTCAAACTTCTTTCTTTGTTTAAAGTCAACGAAATTTCGAAAATATTTTAGATTTCTGATGTTGCGTCTAAACAAGGCTACAATTTCATTCTAGCAAATCCCCACAAATCTTTGAAATCCCCAAACTTGGAACTATCTTTGCCACATGGCATTAACGAATAACGATATAATGAAGAAACTCAGAGTCGCACATAAGCTGCGTACTGAGGATATAGTGACGATCTGTGCATTGGTGGATTTCAAAACCAATAAGGGACAGCTGAATGATTTATTCCGTAAGGAGGAGCATCCTAGTTATGTTACTTGTGGTGATCAGATATTGAGAAATTTCCTGAATGGACTGATTGTACACCTTAGAGGACCTATGCCTAAGAAGGGCGAAAAGGCAGAAGAGAAGAAAAAGGATTAAAAATGTCCAAGCCAGATCTTTCTAAAATCTATGGCAAAATAAAATTTGTGGATTCCTTTCCTGATTACAAAGTAAAGATTGTAACTAGTTTTGCTGATTTGCATGTCAAAGAAGTAAGCAGTTCTGCCAGTTCTGAAGGAGAATGGAACATTGTGGATAATTTTCCAGATTTTAAGATTCAATTAGTGAATTCCTCTCCTGATTTTAAAGTCAAGTATGTAACAAGTTTTCCTGGAATGCAATAACTGTGTAAAAAATCTTAATATCTCTCAATCTTAAGATCTCTATATCTTTAAAATCTTACCTTTGCGGTATGAAAAGGACAATCATTCTATTCATATTGGTAATCAGTCAAATTAACAGTACAATAGCACAGGATAAACGCTTCTTTGAACCGCTTTCTGCACGTACTTCCAATTATGATATTAAGGTATTTCTGGATACAGAAAAGAAACAGGTAAAAGCTAGTCAAACCCTCGTATTTAATAATCCTTCAGCGGATACGATTTGGACGATGCCTTTCCATATGTATTATAATGCTTTCAAGAATAATCTGACGACTTTCAATGGCGGTTTTCTCAAAATTCCTCTTGAAACAGAGAATGGATTATTTGGTTGGGTGGAAGTCACTTCTGTGATGGATGGCGAAGATGAATTGAAATTTTCATTCGTACAGCCAGATAATGATAATCTCAATGATCATACGGTATTAGAAGTGCAATTAAAAACGCCAGTCTTACCTAATAGCAGCAAGACATTGGAAATGGAATGGCATTCGCAGATTCCTAAATTCAAACCAAGAACAGGTTATAGTAGAGATTTCTTTTTTATGGTACAATGGTATCCTAAACTAGGCGTTTATGAACCTGCAGGTAGCCGTTTTGCAAAAGAAGGTGCTTGGAATTGTCATCAATATCATCCGCAAACGGAATATTTTGGCGAGTTTGGTGTCTATCAAGTAGAAGTCGATGTCCCTAGTGATTATAAAACGGGTGGAAGTGGTTTTCTATTGAAGATAGAAGAAAATGGCGAACGAAAAAAGGTTACTTATTTAGCAGAAGATGTCATAGATTTTGCTTGGACAGCACATCCAGGATTCATTGAAATTGTGGACAATTGGAAAGGAGTAGATATTAAATTACTCATTATGCCAGAACATGTCTGCAATAAGGAACGCTTCTTAAACGCTGCTAAAAATACACTAGATTTTTACGAAGAGTACATCGAAAAATATCCTTATCCTGTATTAACTATCGTGAGTCCGCCTTATCATGGACTTTTTTCTGGTGCGATGGAATATCCAACGCTGATTACAGCTCCTACCCTCTGTGATTTACCAGAAGGTATTAAAGTGACAGAAACACTAACTATCCACGAACTCACACATCAGTATTTCATGCAAATGATTGGTACTAATGAACAAGAGGAACCTTGGATGGATGAAGGTTTTACTTCGTTTTTCGAGGCGAAAATTTTGGATAAATACTATCCTGAAGGTGTAGTAAATTTTGATTATTTCGATATAAAAGTCATGTCTAAAGAACTGAGGCGTGGACGTTTTATGAGTACGAATAATCCAAAGGTATATCCTATCAGTAAGTTTGGATTTACGACTCGTGATAAGAGTAATCGAGATATTGTATACGGTAAGGCTGCTGTGGGTTTGATGACTTTGGAAGGCTTGGTAGGCGATGAAACGATGCAGCAAATCATACATGCTTATTTCCAACGTTGGAAATTTAAACATCCTTGTAGACATGATTTCTTGGACGTAGTGGATGAGGTTGTCCAGAAAGAACAAGGAGATAGTATCGCATTGATAGTCAATGATTTCATGCAACAATTCATTTATGGAACAGATGAATGTGATTATGCAGTCAGTGAAATTGTGAATGATGATATTCCAGAGCCTGTTGGCTTTTTTGATGATGTAAATAATTATCAAGCAGGTGGTGAACAATGGGAAAATATTGTTCGTTCTAAAGCAATATTGTATAGATTAGGAGAACTTATCGTACCACAAGATGTGAAAATCACTTTCAGTGATGGTGAAGAAATCATAGAAAAATGGGATGGTAAGGAACGTAGATTTGAATTCGTTTATAAAGGTAAACGAGAAATAGAATGTGTGGAAATCGATCCTGCACTTAAAAATCCATTGGATAAAAATCTAATCAACAACAGTTATACTTTACAACCTAAAAAAACAGGAATCAGACGATATTTCGTTTCATTTCTGACTTGGATGGAAGGGGCAATGGTAACGGCTAGTAGTCTTATTTAAACCCTAAATTTCCTAAAGGGGACTTTTCTTTATTTTAACAAAACATAAAAAATCCCCTAGAGGGGATTTAGGGCTATGATCTTAAAAAGTTTAAAATTTGGTTTCAGTCAATTATGGCAGTACAAAAAGATATGGTTTATTCTATACGCTTTGACACTTCTATTGGCTATGTTTGTGGCTTATCCTTTGCATCAATATTTGGATAAAAAAGTCGGAAATTCATTAATAATTAATGATATCGTTGAAGGATTTAATTATACTTTTTATGCTGATTTTATGAATCATTATGGAGATGGAATTTCGCCTATTTTAAATCAGTCTTTTTATCTCATTATTTTATATTTAATTTTATTTATTTTCTTGACAGGTGGTATTGTCAAGACATTTATTCATCGTCCTCATTTTTATAGTCCTCCTATTTTTTGGTCAAATTGTGCTACTTATTTTGGTAAAATATTTAGACTGAGTATTTATTTTTTCATTATTCATGGGATTATATTAACTGCATTTTTAGTCATTTTTAGTCTGATTACGAGTGGTCTAAGTCCTACGAATTTAGAAAACGAAGGTATTATTTTTATTGCTATTAAATACATGACGCCTATTTATATTTTATTCGCTTCTTTCTTCTTCTTGTGGCAAGATTACACTAAGATTTGCTTAGTAAAAAATGAATATAAATGGATATTCCAAGCCATGAAAGATACTTTAGTTTTTATTAAAAATAATTTTAGAAAAGCATTTGGATTGTATTTATTAAATATGCTTTTACTAGGTTTAGTATTTACCATTAACTACTTCATTACCAGTACTTTTGAAATAAATTCAAGCAATACAATTTTATTATCATTTTTTCTTTCACAACTATTTATCATCACTAGATTAGGATTAAAATTAATCAATTTAAGTAGTGCTGCACATCTCTATTTTCCATTAGAAAAAACGGGATACTGATATTATGTTTCATAATTTCAAAACTCATTTTAGACGGATAGGAGAAATATCATTCCCACTCACATTAGCCACAGCTTCTGGAACTTTCCTCATTTTAATCGACAGTTTTTTTGCTACTCGAATTTCTATAGAAAGTTACGAAGCAGTTTTTTTAACGCTGCCTATTATGGCTTTGGCAACTGGTGTTGGCGTAGGATTATCAGCTGCTATTGCAGATTTGATTTCCAAAGAAACTGAGTTAACTAAAATCAAGCGATTCATCTCTGCTAGTTTTATTTTAGCTATTGCAAGCATCATTGGTTTCTTATTAGTTAGTGTTTTTAAAAATGATTTAATTGAGGATATAGCAGGTATTGCTCAATTGGATAAAAGTTCGATAATTGCAACAGAATTTAGGAATTATTGGAAGGTAATTTTATGGACATTTCCTTTACAGATTTTCTTCTCTATGTCTGTGCAGTTTTTGACTATTTTGGAGAAGCAGAAAAAAGGGTTGTACATTATCGTTTGCAATATTATACTCAATATTTTATTGGATTATTATTTTACGATTTATTTAGGATGGGGAGTAGAAGGATTAGCATATTCTACAATGGGCGTTTTTGCAGCTGGTGTTTTTCTAAGTATTTTTATGTTGAGAAAAGAAGCGTTTTTCCAAAGTCCCTACCCTACTATTTTTGATAAATGGGCTTTGTCTTCTCTTTTAAAAATGACGAGTACCACTTCATTAATATTTATTTCCATTGGTATTTTCAGTATATCATCTATTATCCTCAATAAAATAGCCTTAGGTATTTCGACGAGTGCTCTAGTCGTACTCGCCATTTATAGCCAAGTGATGCAAATATTCATCATCACTACTAGAGGACTTGCTGGAGGTTTTTTAATTTATTTTGGAAATGCACTCAGAGATAAAGCGACTGCCGATTATTTTCCCATTTATTGGGCTGCTACGGCTTGGATGGCTGTTTTTAATGGTACAGGAGTCATTTTGATGATCGCCATGCCTGAAACACTCATTCATTTATTTGAAAACGTAGAAGCGACGCTCATTCCTGAGATCATTTATTTCATGAGCATTGGTGCATTGATTATGACGATTTATATTCTTCCTCGTATGGCGACGATAGGGTTCATCAGTCTAAACAAAGCTCCTTTATTAGTCGCACACAGCATTCTTTTTGTCACTATTCAAATCTTCGCTGCCACCTACTGGACTCAATCTTATGGTACGAATGGCTTAATTCATGCAGAACTTGTGGCTGCAACTATTTCTAGTGTATTGTTTTTGCCTTTGTTTTATTATTTTTTGAGAAGCGAGAAAATAAATGTTGTGGACATTAAATACACTGTAAAGTAAGTAATCTTAACTTTTGATG